>SFOL01000049.1 GCA_004552385.1 Bacteroidales bacterium
GGGCGGCACTATTATGCCTGTCAAGTCGTCCAGCATCTCGGGAATTCCGCCCACGCCTGTGGCCACCACGGGTGTTCCGCTTGCCAAGGCCTCGGATATTACGCATGGGGCGTTCTCTTTGTTGGAGAATAGTATGAGGGCGTCTGACGAGTGCATCAGGCGGCTCACCTCTTCGGGCGGCACCTCTCCGGCAAACGTCACTTTGTCTTCCAGCCCGAGTTCGCTGACGGCTTCGTCCACGCTCTTTACCGTTTTGCGCTCCAGCCCCGCTATCGTCAGGTGGAACGGCAGCCCCCTGTCCGCCACTCTTTTCAGTCCGCGGAGTGTGCCCGTGGTGTTCTTCAGCCACTCGGCCGCGGTCGTCACGCATAGCAGACGGCATGGTCCTGCGCCGCGCGGAGTGTGCTCGCCGCTGAAAAAGAAGTCGTTCACGACGTTGCGCACCACGCACCACCTCTTTGCCTTTATGCCGCACTGGCGCATCACTTGCCCTAAGTCCTCCGACACCGTCATGACTCGCTCTGCGGCCATGCATGATGTCTCCGTGGCAAATCTCCTTATCGCCCCCTTATACTCGTTACGCCACGGATGATACCGCCCCCAGTGCTCTATTATGACGTATGGCACGCCCATGACCATTCTCATCGCCCATGCCATGACTCCCATGCGCGTCAATACGTTCACCTGGATCACGTCTGGCCTGCCTCCGCGGCGCTCCACGGCCTTGTAGCCTCTCCAAAAGCCGACTAAGAAGTTCAGTGCGGCTGTCGCTGGCCTCAGCGGGTGGGCGGGCGACTCGGGGGTGTAGACCATCACCTCGTTCACGCCCTCGACTTTTGACGCATCCACCTCAATCCGCTTTGCGGCGGGGTCTGGGTGGACTCGCAAGACGGACACCGAGACCCCCATGGCGGCCACGGCCTGGGCGTGCTTCCTTACGAAGATTCCGTCCATCGCGTCGCTCCGGTTCGGGTACCAAGGCGTGAGGAACAATACGTGCATGTGCCCTATAGATGTTTTATTGTGCGTATAATCCACCCCGTCAGCTTGTCTCTATACAGCGTGGCGAGGGTGTAGTGCGCCGCCACGCCGCCAAAGTGTCGGTAGCTTCTGGCTATGCCGGGTATGACGGAGCCCTCAAAGTCGAACGTCAGTCCGCGCTCGAAGGCGTATTCCATGGCTTTCACGGTCAACCATTCGTTCGCGCCGTCTTGGCGGTGGGCCGGGCTTATGGCCGGGGCCATGTAGTAGAGGCTCTCGTCGTCATACGCCAGGAATACGGCGGCCGCGTGCTCTCCTTGACTGTCACGCGCTTGCAGTATTACTCCGCAACCCCTGCCTATGGCGGCGTTTGCCAAAGTCGTCAGCAGTTCGCGCGGATATTTCACTTTGCCGAACGCCTCTTCGAGAGCGGAGTACAGCTCGTCGGGCGTCATGTCTTGGCGCAAGCTGAAGTTCGCGGCGGCCGCTTTGCGATATTTGCGCCGTTTGCCGGGCGTGAAGTTATCTATGGCTGTGGCAATGTCGACCGGCGCGATCCTGTAGCTGACCCTGGGCTCCGTCTTGAAGCCTTCGCTCGCGAGTGTCTGCTCGTCTTGGCGGGTCATGTAGTCTGCCACTTGCGCCATCAGGATGCGCCTCTCGCGCATGAACTTTTTTATCTCGCCTATGAGTGCGCGCAAGGCCTCGACCCTGTCGCTCCCCGGCTCCACGCGTATGTGGCTCGTCTGGGTCAGCTGCGGCAGCAGCATGGCCGTGAAAGGCCCGCGCCGCGTCAGCTGGTAGGGTACTGACGCCACCGTCCGCCCGTCGGCATTCCTGGCCTCTATGCGTCCGCACTCTTTGCCCGACGGGCGGGAGACGGCCTCCCACCACCATGGGCGTGACATTACGCAGCCCACTCTCGTCACTTTTCGGCGTAAACCACTGCGAGCACCACTTCGCCCACGTCTTTTAGCGTCTCGGCGCATATGTGGTCTATGGTGTCGTCTTGCGTGTGCCACGTGTCGCAGAACCCTTTCTCGTTGCGCTGGTCGTAGTGGATGATGTCTATGGTGGGGACGCTCGTCAGCTTGTTTATGTAGTAATGGTCGTCGGTTACATAGCTGCCCTCGGTGCGGACAAAGCGGTTGCCGTGGCCCGTCATCTCGGCCATAGTCCACACTTTGTCGACTATGTCGGCGGCGCGGCTCTTCGAGAACAGCTCTACGGGGAACACGGCGGACGAGTCGCCCACCATGTCGAGGAGTATGCCAAACAGGTGCTGCGCGTCTTTGCCCGGCCCTTTGCCCCACATCTGGCTGCCTATGCACCATGTGTCAGGCCTGTAGTCCGAAGTGTGTATGTGGTCGGGCGTGCCGGCATCCTCCGTGTCAAAGAAGATTATGTCCACGCCCACGTGCGGCTGGCGTATTTGCAACTGTCGCCCCACCTCCATCAGGACCGCCACGCCCGAGGCCCCGTCGTTGGCCCCGCTTATAGGGGTGTCGCGCTTCGAGGCGTCTTTGTCGTGGTCGGCCCACGGGCGGCTGTCATAGTGCGCGCAGAGTAGTATGCGTCTGACCCTGTCAGGCCTGTAGGAGGCTATGATGTTCCTCACGGGAGTGGGAGCCCCGTCATATGCCGTGCCCGTGACCTCTTGCAGCGTCACCTCGGCGCCGAACTGCCGCATCTTGGCGGTCAGGTAGTCCACACAATCGGCGTGGGCCTTCGAGCCTGGTGTGCGCGGGCCGAATGCCGTCTGGGAGCTGACGAAGCTGTAGGCCGAGTCGGCCGAAAAGGTGACCTCGGGCGGGACCGTTTGCGTTTGCCCGTCGGTCTGGGATGACTTGACCGATCCTGTGCATGCTGCGAGTGCCGCTGATGCGCTTATCACTATGTGGCGTATGGTCATTGCTGGCTTTTGAATATGAGATATCTTGTTTGCTCTGTGTTTTGAGTGTTGGGTGTGGCTCTTTTGCGCCATCACCGACCTCTCGCGAATTTACTACAACTCTATGAGTTTGTTTGAAAATGTCAATTTGTTTGTTTAATTTTAGTCAATTTTACTAAGTTCCACAATAAAATACCAATGATCGATTTCTGCGCGCCTCGTCTCATCGTCCGCTTGTTGCTTTTTTGCGTCGTCCTTTGTCTTGGACGGGCGGATGCGCTTGCTTCTGACCGTTTTTGGAGCAGGCACATAATCCGGCATGTGGGCATGACGGAGGGGTTGCCTAGCAATTTTGTCGATGATATTTGCCGCGATGAGCTGGGCTTCATATGGTTCGCCACGGGCGGCAGTGGACTTGTGCGCTATGACGGCTATTCTTACGTGACTTACGATTGCTCGAACACGCCCACCATGCGGAGCAACTTCGTCCGCGCCATCGCGTCTGACGCGTTTGGCCACATCTGGGTGGGCACCGACCGGGGGCTTTGCTGTTACGACGGCCGCTCGGAGCGAGTGGATTCCGTCATGATACGCGACAAGAATGGCGAGAGCCTCACCGACGGGCCGATCATCCGAATCGTGATTGACGACAACGGCATTATCTGGCTCGCCTCGCGCCACACTGTGGTTTGCCTGAAGGCTATGGCGGATAACTCTGTAAGCCTGGTGGGTAAGTATGTGTTCGGACGGTCTGTGACAGCACTCGACCGCGGCAGTCGGGGAGTCTATGTGGCTTCTTTCTCAGATATTTACGTGTGCAGCGCCGACACGGTGTGCGGCTCGGTGTCGGTCCGCCCCGACAGGCGGCCGTCGGTCGAGATGGCTAATTGCGTGGTAGAGACCATTTCCGAAAGCGCCGGTTTCCTCTGGATAGGCTCCAATGCCGGACTTTTCCGTTACAACATGGCGACAGGCGAGGAGCGCAGATACGTCCATGCGGCTGACAACCAGCGCTCCATTACGCAAAACCGCGTTACCGACATCGCCTCTGACGACGACGGGCGAGTGATGGTGGCCACTCTCAGGGGGCTTAACATTTACAACTATGAGACTGACGACTTCGACCATGTGACGCAAGACGACGTTCAAGACGGGAAATCTCTTTGCTCTAACTTTATTAACTGCCTTATCTCCACCAACCAGGGGGTCTGGGTCGGGACCGACATCGCCGGGGCGGATCTCCTGAGCCCTATATCGCTCGACGTCGTCAACTTCACATCCGACGATATTTGCGGTGGACATGGACGGGCTTCGACATCCAGGGCAAGGTCGCTCAGGCCTGTCAACTCGCTCCTTGAGGATGCTGACGGCTCGCTCTGGGTAGGAACCATCGAAGGCGGACTGTCGCGACGGGTCAGGGGTGGAAAAACGTTCGAGAATTTCACGATGGCAAGTCATGGGCTGTGCAGCAACTCGGTGTCGGCCCTCGCCACCGATGGCGACGGCAATCTGTGGGTGGCGACGTGGGGCGGCGGCATCGACGTCCTGAACGAGAAGAATCCTAATGTCCGAGTCGAAAAGCATTACTTCGCAGGCGAAAGGATGGAGGGCGGCCTTAGCTCGGACTACATCGGAGCCATGGTCTACGACAGCATAAACAAGGGGATGTGGGTCGGCACCATAAGGGGCATAGACTTCATTAAGGACGGCGTGATCTCAGAACCTATGGGTCGCTCTACTTTCACTGACATGGATGGGGCGCTCGGGGCGTGCGTTGACGGGATGGGCAGGCTCTGGATGGGCACGTCGCTCGGGCTTTTCGTCATCGACCTGCACTCCTACGACGCCGCCAAGGGAACTGTAAGTTTTCAGAGTATATGCCATAAGCTCGATGACAAGAATATTGTCGGAGACCCGCGCATAACTTTCATCCTCTATTCCGAGGCCAAGCGCAAGGTGCTTGTGGGGACTAACGGGTTCGGAATACTCTATTGCGACGCGACCAAGCCCGACCTCGTCTTCAAAAGCGTCTCCACGAGCGACGGCCTTGTCAACAACGCCGTAAGCGTCATGGCCGAGGACGGCGATGGCAACATCTGGGTGGGAACGTCAAACGGCCTCACGCTACTCTCCGCCGACCTCAACGTGGTGAACTCATACACTACGGCCGACGGCCTTTTGTCCGACTGCTATTATTGGAATGCGGCATGGAGCTCGAGACTCACGGGGCACGTCTTCCTCGGCTGTGTGGACGGGTTAAGTGAGCTCGGCCCCTCGCTCAAGTCGGTGAACGCCCAGACCAGGCGCGCGCCGGTCCTCACCCGACTCGACGTGAACAACATAAAGGAGCAGCCGCGACCCGACGGCATACTCACGGTGTCGGTGGAGTGCGCCAACAGCGTCGTGCTCCACGAGAGTAATAAGTCGTTCGGCGTTGAGTTCTCTTCGCTCAACTACCTCGCGCCGGCATCGGTCAGGTTCCAATACAGGCTTGACGGGTTTGACAACGATTGGGTGACAGCCCCCAAGGGGCAGCATTATGCGCAATACACCAACCTCTCGGCCGGCGATTACAAACTGCGGGTGCGCTACGCCGCCGCCCATGGCAAATGGAGCAACGAACGCCAAATAGCTATAACCGTCACCCCATATTTCTACAAGACGACGTGGTTCTCCATCCTCGTCATCATGCTGATCATCGCGGTTGTTTTCCTCGTCTTCAAATACAGGATGAGATACATCGAGGACAGCCGCAAGCAGTTGCACCATGAGGTCAAGATGCGCACGCGGCAGCTCGAGGAGCAGACAACGGCGCTCGAGGCGAAAAAGCAGGAGCTCGAGGCCTCCAACGCCAAACTCGTCGAGCAGAACAACTATATTGTCCGTCAGAAGGAGAACATCCTCGAGATGACGAGCAAAATTCAACGCCTCTCCATTGACAAGCTCCAGTTCTTTACCAACGTCAGCCACGAGCTCCGGTCGCCACTCACGCTCATAACGGGGCCCGTCAAGCGGGCGCAGGCTTTGTGCAACCAGCCCGAGGTCATGACTCAGCTCGACCTCATTGAGCGAAGCTCGCGCACCCTCCTCGCGACCGTCAATCAGCTTATGGACTTCCGTAAGGTCGAGGCGGGGAACTTTGAGATGCACCCCGTCTCCATCAATATTGAGGAGTACATCGTCAGCATGGTCAAGCCGTATGTGGCCTACGCGGCCGAGCAAGGAATCAACCTGCGCACGTTCTTCCATGTCGGGCAGCCTCTCGTCAGGGTCGACTCCGACGCCGTCACCAAGATAGTCGCCAACCTGCTCTCGAACGCCATCAAATACTCGGCCGGCGGCAAGGTCATTGACCTCTTTGTCTGTCAAATTACCATTGACGGGCAGCTCCGAACCTACATATGTGTGCGCGACCGGGGCGTCGGAATTCCCGCCGATCAGGTTAATAAGATCTTCGACAGGTTCTACCAGTCCACGTCAAGCCACCAGCCCAATGCCGTCAGCACTGGCATCGGACTCTATGTCGTCAACCGCATCGTGACACAGTGCGATGGTGAGATTTCGGCTCGCAACAACCCCGCCGGCGGAGTCTCAATGCGCGTCTTCCTGCCGACGCCCGCCGGGCGGCATGCCACCAATGCCGACTCGCCAGCCAAGGCGGAGGCCGCAAAGACCGTGGAGAGCAATAACGCCGATGACAAGGGCGGGGCGGCCGAGAACGAACGCATGACGATCCTCGTCGTCGAGGACAGTAAGGATATGAGGCTCTACATAAGGACCATTCTTGAACCCGAGTATAAAGTCATCGAGGCCGAGAACGGCGTGAACGGGCTGACAGCCTTGGCCGAGAACGATATCGACTTCATCGTGACAGACCTCATGATGCCTGTTATGGACGGCCTCGAGTTCGCAAGACGAGTCAAAGCCGACTTCGCCTTCTCGCACACGCCCATCCTCATCCTCACCGCGCAGATGAACGGGGCCTTCCAGACCGAGGGCTATCGCATTGGCGTGGAGAGTTACCTCTATAAGCCGTTTGACGAGGATATGCTCAAGGCGCGAATCAGCGGCATCTTGGCCAGCAGGAGGAAGAACCAGAACAGGTTCCTCAACTCGCTCGACACTTCCGACCTCAACATTGAGCGCGAGAGCGAGGACGAGAAGTTCGTCGAGAGGGTCACGAACTTTGTAAAGTCACGATATAAAGACCCCGACTTCTCCATTGATGACATCGTCTCCGAGGTCGGCTGCTCTAAGAGCATGCTCCACAAGAAGATGCAGAGCGTCATGGGCCAGGCGCCGGGCAACTTCATCCGCACCTACCGACTCAACATAGCCCGCGAGATCCTGTCTGACAAGCGAAACCGACTCAACGTCAGTCAAGTGGCATACGAGGTCGGGTTCAACGACCCCAAGTATTTCAGCCGATGCTTCACTAAGGCGTTCGGCTATCCGCCAAGCATGATAAATTAAGGGGGGCCGGTTTTATGGCGGACGAGTCGCGCACTGGCAGGTGTCTGCGCAACGGGGCCTACTCGGCCTCGCTACTTGTGGTTAACATTATCCTTGGCTTCGTGGCCAGGGGTGTCTTTATCCGCCATGTCGGGGTCGAGTTTCTCGGCCTCAACACCTCAGTCGAGGGAATCCTCGGACTGCTCAATGTCGCCGAGCTGGGGGTCAGCTATGCCATAGCCTCATCGCTCTATGGCCCAATGGCGAGTGGAGACAAGGTGGCTGTCGCCGAGCTCGTGGCCATCCAGGGGTGGGTCTATCGACGTGTGGCGCTTTTTATCGTGGCCGCCTCGCTTGCGCTCTTGCCGTTTTTCCCAGCCATATTCTCTGACGCCTCGTTCCCGCTCGCCTATGCCTATGCGGCGTTCGCTGTCTACCTCTTCGGCTCTCTGCTTGGCTTTTTTGTCAACTACAAGATGGTGGTGCTCGATGTCAGCCAGGAGGCCTACAAGGTGACATTGGCCATGCGGGTGCCCTCGGCGGTGCGCACGGTCTTGCAGATCATAGCCCTTGCCGTCACCGACCATGGCTATGAGTGGTGGCTCGCACTCAATGTGATCTGCGCAGTCTGCGTCTCGCTCTCCATCAGCCGTTTCGTGCGGGTGGATCATCCTTATCTTACGGTCTCCGCATCGGAGGGCGGGGTGTTGCGCCACCGCTATCCGCAGGTGTCAAGGCGCGTGTGGCAGATGATGTTCCATCGCATCGCGGGCGTAGCCCTCCGCCAGTCGTCTTCCGTCATCTTGCTGGCCTATGCCACTCTTGCCGATGTCGGCGTCTACGGCAACTATATGCTCATCTTCTCGGGCGTGAGCCTGCTCGTCGAAAGCCTTTTTAATGGGGTTCAGGCGGGGGTCGGCAACCTCGTCCACACATCCGGGCGCAGTCACGTCCTTAGTGTTTTCGCCGAGCTTCTCACGTTTCGGGTGATAGTGGCGGCGGTCTGCGCTTTTGGCTTCTATGTAGTGTCGCCGTCGTTCGTCTCCATATGGGTCGGTCCGCAATATGTCATGGGCAGCGTGCCGCTTCTTTTACTCTCCATTATGCTTTTCATTGACGTCTCGCGCAGTGCGGTCGAAGCGTTTCTGTGCGCCAATGGGTGGTTCTCCGACGTGTGGGCGCCTCTTGCCGAGGTTATGCTCAACGTCGGCCTGTCTGTCCTGCTTGGCCGTTATTGGGGGCTTTCCGGCATTTTGGCGGGCGTGCTTGTTAGTCTTGTGGTGATTGTCTTGGGGTGGAAGCCATATTTCTTGTTCCGCATCAAAATGCGTTGCGGCTTCCGCTCCTATTGGCGTTCTTACGCTTGCGGCGTGGCTGCAGCCTCTGTCATTGCCGTTGCTCTCTATGCGGCCTACTCCGGTCTCTGTGGCGGTCTTCCGGTCTCTGCCTCGTTTGCCGCGTCGGTGGGGGTCACACTTCTTTTTGGCGTTGTCTGCGCTTCCGTCTTGAGCGTGTCGTCGTCTGGCGGTCGTCGTCTGGCATCGCGTCTCCGTTCGCTTCTTAGCTCCCGTCCGTAGGTGCGCCAGTGTGTACAAGCCGCGCCATCTGCTGCCTGTCTTTCGTAATGCGCGCCATGTCGTATCGCGTCCGCTTCGTCTGGTTCGCCACCATTTGGAACAATGAGTGGGAGCGGGCTTTGAGGGGGTGTTAACGACAAAACGCCATCACCCTCGCATGACCTTAGTCTTGTGCGGCTGGGGTGTGACGTTTTTTTATATGCTTATCTCAGGCTTGCTCCGTGGCTCGCCCGCATCATTTCATGCTTTCTCCGCCCGAGTCGCGGAACCAGTCGGCCAAGGCTTCGTCTATGGTGTATCTTATCTTGTATCCGCTCGCCGCCATCTTCTTGCCGCAAATGTTGGTCGAGACCATCAGTTTGCGAACTCTGTCGGGGCATATGCCCATAGGGCTGCCTATCAGCATGCAAGCGTAAGCGGCTGGCATTATCAGCCATTTGGGCGCCAGAGGCGTCCATTGCTTAAGTCCGGTCACGCTCTTCATGTGGTCCACGATCTGGCCTATGGTATAGGCCGGCTCATATGTGCAGTTGTAGAGCTCAGTCTTGCCAGCCTCGTGATGCTCAATCTTGTAGAGAATGAAGCCCGTGAGATCTTTCACGTATATGCACGCTTTCACTGTGTCTTTACGCCCCGGGAAGGCGAATTTGCGCTTGCGTATGCCCCAATAGAGGCGCGTGAAGTTGCCCTTCTCGCCAAGGCCGAAAACCACGCCCGGGCGGAGTATGGTCAGCTCCCTGTCGGCTCCGCCGGCCTGCCACGTTCGGTGCTCATTCTCCGCCACGAGCTTTGATATGCCGTATGGCGTGTTGGGAGTGGGAAGCGTATCCTCAAATTTCTCGTCCTCGCTGGCGGCGTATGGGGCTATGCTGCTGGTGAACACCATTCGGCGCACTCCATACCGGGCGGCAAAGTCTGATATGTTTTTGGCCCCGAGTATGTTTGTCTCGTAATATGCGTAGTCTGGATGACCGGGTGTGCGGTGGATGGCCGCCAGGTTTACTATGATGTCGTCAACTCCGGGGGTGGCGACACCGTCCGGCAGCACAATCTCCTTCCTGACGTCGCATGCCGCGTATGTCACCTGCCCGCCATGGCTGTTCTCTACCAGGTCGAGGTTGATAATGTCCGCTGTATGGTACTTCGCCCGCACTGCGGTGACAAGGTGTGAACCGATGAAGCCCGATCCTCCGAAAATGTAAAAGCGCATTGATTAATTCTTTCTGAGCGTTGATCCCGGCGCGAATTTAAATATTTTCGCCCGATTTGTGTTGCGGCGTGCTTTTTACTTTTTGAAGTTCACGCCTCCTTTGGCTTTGCGCTTCAGAAACTCGTAAATCTTATGCGGCCAGTTCATCTTGCCCATGAAGGCCACGTTCTGCTCGGCATACTTCACGCCGCGAGTCTCCAACCATACGTCCATCAGCCTCTCGCCTATGAACCCGAACACACGTCCGTTGTATGCGTTGTAGTCCGACGTGTCGATGCGCTTTTCCATCTCGAACAATATGGAGAATATGAACTCGCAGTAGTCGTCAAACAAGTCGCGCCTCATCACGAACATGTTGAACCTGTGACCCGACGTGCGGTTCATGACGTTGTGCCACGCGCCGATGGCCTCGGGGTGCAACTCTGATAGAACCTCCTCGGCCACGACCAGGTCGTGCGGGTTGTGTGCGTGCTCATACTGCGAGCGGCTCGTCTCTATGAAGTAGTGCCTCTTCTTGGGAACGATCACGCTGACGCCGGCAAGCGCATGCTCCCAGTCGTCGTCGGTCAACACCGAGCGCCATTTGGCTTTGAGAGACATGTGATTGCCTTTTACGAAGAGGCGGCGGTAATGCGCCAGCCCCACGTAGTCCGCCCTCAGGTTCTTCCAAGCCCAGTATATGCCCGTGAGTTCGCAGAAAGACGGGTTCTTGGCCGATATGTTGTCGCCTGAGTCGTCTCCTTCGAAGCCTATGCCCTCACGACCTTGCCGGCCCACGTGCAGCGGCATGTAGCATTTGCCGTCTGGCATCGGGGCGGGCTTGTGTGCCGCCACTATTATCTTAATGTCCATTCTTGCGTTTTTTTCCGTTTCTTCGCGTGATTGTGTTTGGTTTGTATGACTTTCGTATCACAAATGTAACGCAAGTCCGCGTTAGTTTGGCGTGTGCCGCGGCTTATATTTTAAGTGTGTGCGCTTTTTTGTTCTCGTGATAGATAAGAGAAGCGTAAGTTCCTTATGCAGCTTCGAGTTTTTTTTTCATGTGCGGTGAGGAGTTTTTCATGGTCGTACGTTCGCTCTGCGGCGGTTAGTGGCGCGTCGTCAATGCTCTCGAGCATCTCAATCCTTCATGAGTGGTGTTTTGTCTTCGAGTCGTAAGATACCGCCACGAGCAGCGTCTTGCCATAGCGGTTGCGCAGGGCGGTGGCATAGCTCCACTCTGCGATCTGCTCTAAGCCTCTCCCCGCTGGCTGGTTCATTTTTTGCTCCACCATTATGGTCGGCGGCCTGACTTGAATGGGATTAACGCCATGACCGCATAGACTCTGCCTGTCGGCAGCTCTTTAGCCGCTGTGCAACAGGTTTTTATTTTTGCTGTTGACGCAACTGCGCCATGCGAATATAGCGTCAAAAGTGCTGAAAGCCGTCACTTTGGCGTGCGTCGCGCATCGCCAGCGTCGCCTATCGTGTTACTGACTCCACCCCTTGCGTCCTCGCCTTGCAGAACTCCACCTTGGGGTTGAAAAAGATTCCGGATACTGCGCCTTTTATCAGGGTGGCGAGCCTGCGCATTCTGCGATCCCTGGCCTTGAATATTATTCTGCACGCGTTCAGCAAGCACTTGGCTGTGAAGTACGCCACGCCCCTGACCCCCTCCTTGCGGAAGAGGTAGGCCTCGTTGCGGTAGGCGTACCAGTATCTGGCAATGCGCTTCTCGCCATCTGTGGCTATGCTGCTCCC
Organism: Bacteroidales bacterium; assembly: GCA_004552385.1. GTDB lineage: Bacteria > Bacteroidota > Bacteroidia > Bacteroidales > Marinilabiliaceae > W3P20-009. The sequence goes on from SFOL01000049.1 coordinate 11,852, forward strand.
GTTGTTGTCGCCCATCTCATGCGTCACTATGCTGTCGCCCACAATGAACGAGCGCACCCCTCCGCGCACGGCCACGCGGCGCGTAAACTCCACGTCATCGCCCCATATGAAGAACTCTTTTATGGGCAACCCGAACCTGGTGATTGTCCTGGCGGGGACGAACAGAGACACGAATGTCGCCTGTGTCGACTCTAAAAGAGAATCCTTAAGCAGGTCTGCGTGCCTGTAGAAGTCGTCCGACACCTTCTGCCAGTTCATCGCGCAAGGCGAACCGTCCGTCCACAAGGCTATGCTCGACAGCCACCCGTAGTCGCCTCCCAGCACGGTGTCAGCTTCCAACAGCCTTGTCAGGCTGTCCGGCCTCACCATGCAGTCGTCATCCATCATCCATATGTAGTCATACCCAATCTCCACGCCTTTGCGCACGCCGATGCTGAAGCCGCCAGCGCCGCCGACGTTCACTTCCTGGTTCACCACCGACACCCTGTCGTCGTCGATGGCCTGCAGCCACTCCCCCGTCCCGTCAGTCGACGCATTGTTCACTATGATAATGTCGCAAGGAGTCTCCGATTCCATGAGCAGGCGGACGCATTTCTTCAGCTTCTCGAGCCTGTTGTAGGTGACTATTATGGCTGCTGTCGGGGTCATGGTAGGGATAATGGATGATGAGATTATAATGATGCTCTCTTTTGTGGCTGTTTAAATATAACCGTAAAGAGATTGTGTCTGTTTTGGTAATCTTGAATACGAAATATATCAGACTTCTTTTTTAGGTAGGCTAAAAATCGTCTGAACCTTTGGCTCTATTTCTTTAAGTATTTGTCTATGAATTATTATCGGAGTAAGTTAATTGTGTGTCTTATATGCCATATACTGGATAATGCACAAGCTACAATTCTTTTCGTTATTTTGAATCGTATTGTATTTGCAGAGTGCTTTTGTTCTCCAGTCTCCGAAAGTCCCAAAGGGGTGACTGTTGACGAGTGACGTCGGTATAGAAGCGTTGGAGTGTATATTATGTGAGTGTTATAAATTTGCCCGACAGTTAGGCCAATCCACAGGTCATGTAGTATGTACTTGTTATGTGGGAAAGGAGTGGATTGGAGCAAAACGTCACGTTTTAGAGCCATTGCGCTGCCTTGCCAACCGCATGACTTCAGAGTGCCAAAGAATGAGAGATTTGGATGT
>SFOL01000149.1 GCA_004552385.1 Bacteroidales bacterium
GCCCGAGAAGGCCCACTTGCCGTATGCCCCTTTTTCGTCGAAGAGGGGGTTTTCCTTCTTGAGCTTCTCGACGAGGAGCGGGTTCATTTTCTTGAACCAAACGGCATAATTGGGACCGATTACCATTTCCCCGGGCTTTATCCGCGAGGGGTCGATGCCGAGCCCTCGGTGAAGCGGGTTCGCGCGGGAATAGGGGTTCGTGAGGAAGTACGCGCGGGCATCCGATATTTTGCGCTGGGTGTCGAAGTATGCCTGGAACTTGCTCCACTCGTTCCGGAGATACTGCTCCCCGTTTTTCGGGTTTATCTCGTACTCGTCGAACAAGACGTATCGAACGCCTGGGAAAGCGGTCTTCTTGAGCGTCGCTTCCTTCTTCGACAGGGCCACGGCATGACAGAAGATCTTGCCGCTCCGCTTGTCCGTGCAGGACACGATCCCGTCGTTCGCCCTGCTTTCCGGCACGATGAGCTCGATTCGCTCATCGTCGGGGAGGAAGGGGTTGAAAAGATCGCAATAATATTGGATGGAATTCTTCGTCACGTCGACGACGTTCCTAAACAAAAGCACCACGGGCGTCCCCGTCTTCTTCCACAATGGGTAAGCCTTGCGCCCCATGAACGTCGCCGTCTTGCCTTCATGCCTGGCCGCGATGATCTCGTTGATCGGCTTGTCCCTCCCGTCGATGGGGGAGAAGTCGATGTGAATGTCATCCCACTTTTTCATGGCAACATTATAACAAAATTTTTCTTTAAAGCATTGACAAGTGCTTAAAGTGTGGTAATATATAGTTGTCCAAAGGAAAAGGAGGACAAAGAAATGGAAAACAAAGAACAGACGAAGAAAGGCCTTGAGATGTTGGATCGCTTCGCGATGAACATCTTGTTCTTCTTCGCAGACGGGAAGAAAAACGCCGCCATGGTATCCTGGAATCACCTCATGGGCGCCGCCACCTTGTACGCGTACGCAATCCACGAAGGAGAAAAGACCTCAAGCTGGTTCGCGGACAATGCGCTGCGCACCGTTTGCGAGATTTACAAAGAGGACTTCAATGCAGTCAAGGAATTTCTCGAGAAATAAAGGAAAAGGAGAAACGAAAATGAGAAAATACGTTTACGTCGTCGCCGAAATGCACAACTCGCCTTATCTCGAAGAGCAGCATTTGTTCGAGACCGAGTTCGCCACGAAGAAGGAAGCCCTCAAAGCCTTCTCCAAGACCTGCCGCGACGCGAAGGAGGAGAGCGCGATGCCTCCCGTCGCGGGCGATGGCATCCCGAATAGCCAGCCGATCTATGTCGCCTTGCAAAAGATGACGAAAGACGGATACGAGGACATCGCGTCGGCCTACTACGTCGGTGGTGTGAAATGCTGGAGCAGGAAGGGCCGCTAAGGAGGAAAAGAAAAATGAGCATCAATAAAATCGTCTACGTGGCTATCTTGAAACTCAATGGCTACGGCATCGTCGACCTCGTCGAGAGAGCCGATTGCATTCGCGGCCTAGACGCCTTCGAGGTGTTGACCAACGAAGCGGAAAACGATGATTTCGGGGAAGGCGTTTATGAGGTCTTGCTCATGAGAGAAGTCTTCGACGAGCGCGGAAACCTGATCAAGTGCAGGCAGGTCAAACGGTCCGTCATCGACAGGGGGGACGAGCTATGAGCGCCGACGAAAGGATCAAGGCCGCCCGCCAGCACTGGTTGACGGCCGTCCGCCTCGCCCATGACGCGGAGGAGGAATACCTCGCCGCGGTCCGCGAGAAGGCGGACCCTTCCCTCGTCGCGATGCTCCGCGAGCGGGCCATCGGCTGGAAGGGCGTCGAGGATGGCGCGACGGCGATCTACCGCATCATCGAGGGCCTCGAACAATGAAAGGCGATCCCTGGATGTATGAGGGCGGCATCGTCGCCCTGGAGAACGCGAAGGAGGTGCTGGAAGAAGGCAAGGATGCCATCCAGTGGATAGACCGGCGGGGCGAGACCCGCGTCGGCCTCGTCCTCCGCGTCGACGACCGCGCACTCCCCACCAAGGGGAGGCTGAAAATCTTGGTCGATACCCGAGGCGAGTTAGACCTTCTCACCTACGAGAAAGGCACGGCTCGGGACGGCATATTCTTAGCTTTATCGAAAGGAGGAAAGGACATGAAGAAAGACCTCTCGGAATTCATCGAGGCCCTCAAGGTCAAGCGCGGGGACGATGCCCTCGTCCCGGTGCGCGATAGCCTGGCGAACGCCGCTCTCGAGGGACGCGTCCGGGACGTGGATCCCGCCCTGGACGGGACGCTCGGGGTGCGATGCCTCCGCATCGCGACCCGCGGCCACGCGCCGACGATGTATCTCGAGAGCGTGGAAAGGGTGACAATCGATTTCGTGAGACCGGGCGAATTCCGGAGCCTCGCCTCGATCACGGGCGAGGACGGAACCGTTTATCCGGGCGTCGTCGTTTACCGGAATCATAGATTCCTAGTGATCAAGCAATGAAAGGAGCCTCACAATGGAAAAAGCAGGCAAAATGAAACTCATCGTCGACAAGAAAAAGGGAGCGGACGGGCGCGAA
>SFOL01000150.1 GCA_004552385.1 Bacteroidales bacterium
CAGGAACATGGACTGCTGGTCCTCGAAGTCTCCGGAGATGTCGGTGGAGATGTTGTTCGGGATGTCGGTGGTCTTGATGATGGCGTTCGTGGCGGCCACAGCCTCGCTGAGGGCGTGTCCGGTTGCCACAATGCCCGTCACGGTGATGTACCTCTCACGGTTCTTCCTCTCGATTGTAGGAGGAACCTTGGACTCGACCACGGTCCCCAGATCCTTGATGCGGACGGCCTTGCCGGCAGGAGTATAGACAATGATGTTCTCGATGTCCTGCGTGCTTGTACGGAACTTCCTGTCGTAGATGACGCGGATGTTGTACTCCTCGCCTTCCTCACGGTAGAAGGATCCCACGGAACCGTTCATCGCGGCGCTGAAAGCCGCTGCGGCCGTCGTGGAGTTAAGGCCGTTGAGAGCCAGCTTTGTCCTGTCGAAATCCACCTGATACTCAGGAGTGTAGTCGTCACGGCTGAGGACAACCTGCGTGAAGTTCTCGTTGTCCAGCATCTTGCCCTGAATCTCTCTGGCCACGCGGTCGGTCTCGTCGAAGTCGTAGCCGTAGATCTCAAGCCTGACGGAAGCGGCGCCGCCGACTCCTCCCATGCCCTCGGAGACTGTACCTTTCTTGACTTCAGGATACTCCCTTAGATCTTTCCTGATGATGTCGGCGATCTCGGATGAAGAGCGCTTACGGTCTTCCATGGAGCCAAGGTTGATGTTCATCGAGATGATGTACGAACCGTTGGACTGCATGCTTCCCCAGGCGTTGTCGGTGCTCGCCTGGCCGAAGCGGTACTGAAGCACCTGGATCTCAGGAATCTCTGACTTGATCCTCTCGGCGAAGTTCTTGGCGAACTCACCTGTCACGGTCTGCTCGGTGCCGACCGGAAGCTGGATGGAGACTGTCAGACGACCTTCGTCGGAGTGCGGGAAGTACTCGGTCTTAAGTCCGGGGCCAAGGAGCGCCAGGACGGCGACAAAGATGGCAAAGCCACTGAATATCACAGTTTTCCTATGCACCATGCACCAGCCGATGATCTTGGCATAGCCATCTGAGATCTTGTTGAGGAACTTCTCCACATTGTCGAAGATCGCCCTGTGGAGCCTGCCGTTCTTAGGCTTGTTGCTCAGCATCCTTGAGCAGAGCATCGGAACAAGGGTAAGCGCGGCGGTAGTGGAGATGATCATGATGATGCTGACAATCCAGCCGAGCTGCTTGAACATGATTCCGGCCATTCCGGAGACCATGGTGAGAGGCAGGAACACGCAGAGCATCGTAAGGGTGGAGGCGATCACGGAGATACCCACCTCCGAGGTGCCGTGGACGGCTGCCTCCGTTGGCTTCTCTCCACGCTCCAGATGAGTAGAGATGTTCTCCAGCACCACAATGGCATCGTCCACCACCATACCAATCGCGATGGACAAGGCCGACATCGAAATGATGTTCAGTGTGTTGCCCGTGGCGTAAAGGTAGATCAGCGAACCCAGAAGGGCGATAGGGATGGAAAGCACGATGATGAACGTCGCCCTCCAGCGGCCAAGGAATATGTAGACGACGAGCATGACCACAAGAAGGGTTATGAATATCGTCTCTTTCAGCGAGTTAAGGGTGTTAAGAATGTTCGTTGAACTATCGACCACAGTGGTGATCCTCACATCGGAAGGAAGGGTCGGCTCAATGGTCTTGAGCTTTTGCTTGACACTTCTGATGAGGTTGACGGTGTTGGCTCCGGACTGCTTCTGGATGGCGATCATCGCGGATCTCTCACCGTTGGTGAAAGACTCCTGGGACTTTTCCTCAAGACCGTCGATGACGGTGGCGACATCCCTCAGGTAGACTGTCTGCCCGTTACGGGTGCTGACCACGATGTCCATCAGCTCGGAAGGATCCTTGAACTCTTTCTCCACACGGAGAGTGAACGACTCGGCGCCGATGTCGATGCTGCCGGAAGGCACGTTGCGGTTCTCCGCGGCGATGATCTGGGATATTCCCGAGACACTCAAGCCATAGGCTTCCAGTTTGTTAGGGTCGCAATAGACGTGGATTTCCCTCGCCGGCGCGCCGGAGACGCTGATGGTGCCGACTCCCTTGACACGTCCAAGCGGAGTGACAAGCTTGTCGTCGAGGATCTTGTCAAGGCCCATGAGGCTCTTGTCCGCCTTGGCCGAAAGGATCAGCACAGGCATGTCGTCCATGCCGAACTTGAAGAGCACCGGCACGGACGCTCCGTCTGGCAGGGACGAGTTGACAAGATCCAGCTTGTCCCTGATGTTGTTGCAGGCCTCGTCGATGTCAGTGCCATATTCAAATTCCAGGACGACGATGGAGACATTCTCCTTTGAGCTGGAGGTGATGTCCTTGAGGTCAGCCACGCCGTTGAGCGTGTTCTCAAGCACCTTCGTCAGGTTGTTCTCGATGTCGGAAGCGCTCGCTCCCGGGTAGGACGACATCACCAGGACGACGTTGGCGTCGAAGTCCGGGAAGTTCGCCAGGGAAAATCAACGCAGTCGTGACGGGCTTCTTCACCGCTGATCTGTAAATGCTCATAGTTCAGATTCTTTAGTTGTTCTTTGAGATCTCGACCTTGGCTCCGTCCTTCAGGCTGGAGCTTCCCTTCGTGGCGACGACATCGCCATCATTCAGACCTTCGAGGATCTCATAGTACCTGTCGAAATGGCGTCCGATCTTCACGATGACGCTGTTCACTGTGCTGTCGGAGCCGACGACATAGACGCTTCTCTGGCCGGAGCCCTGCATCTTGACGACCGCCTCGTCCGGAACAACGATGCTGTTGTTGACACCGAACTCGACCTTCGCCCTCGCGAACATCCCCGGACGCAGCGTCCTGTCGGTGTTGCCCACCAGAACCTCGGTCGTGAATGTGTGATTTGTCGGATCGATGGTAGGATAGACCTTGTTGACCTTTCCCGTGAATGTCCTGCCAGGGATGGCGTCAGCAGTGATCTCCACCTGGTCGCCCTTCTTGACCTTGGTGTAGTCGGACTCGGAGATGCCGACCAGAAGCTTCACAGGAGTGATCTGCTGGACGACGAAGATCGCCTGGCCGGAGTAGAGGTCACCCTGGTCGTAGTTCCTCGCGGTGACTACACCGCTGATAGGGGAACGGAGCAAGGTGTTCTCAAGCAGGTTGTTGTAGGATCTGCGGCTGACCTTCCACGCCATCTCGGCGGCGTCGAAATCAGACTTTGACACGCCACCCTCCTCATAGAGGCTTCTCAGGCGGCTGAGCTCGGTCGAATCGTTGACAAGCTTGAGCCTCGCCTGGTCAAGCTGCGCGGCGTCCATCTCCGCGAGGAGCTGGTTCCTCTCCACAAAACTGCCCACATCCACCTTGATGCTCTTGATCCTGCCGCCTGTCTGAGGGGCGATGTTGTTGATGGCGAACGCCTGGACGGTCGTTGAATATACCTCCGTCTGGGGCACTTCCTGCCTTGTGGCAACCGCCGTCGAGATCAAGGTAGCCCTTTCCTCAACCTGGGCGGAAGCCCCGGCGTTGTCTGCCTTCCTGCCGTTTCCGCAAGCGGCCATAAGAACGGTGGCCGAGGCGAAAATCATAGTCCT
>SFOL01000007.1 GCA_004552385.1 Bacteroidales bacterium
AGGGCCTACCTTTTGCGAGCTCATGCGATAAGACTCAAGGAATGTGTCTTTGTCTACGCCCTCAGGGAGGAATTGCTTGACACCCTCGTAGAGACGGTTCTCTATGTCAGCCTGCGCGTCAGAAGCCGTATTGTCTACACCGAAACTGGTGGCAATGCGAAGCTGGTTATTATTACCATAGGTCTTGACCTCAACCGTTGTCTCATCAAAAGCTTTGAAGAGAGAGCTCTGCACGTCTACAGAAGAGACGGGTTGCTCAAAGCGCACAACAAAGACGTGACCACCCTTGAAGTCAATGCCCTTGGAGAGTCCGCGGAAGCAGAGCGAGCCGATGCAGATGAGCATAGCCACGCCGTAGACTATGTAGTAAGCCTTGCGCTTACCGAGGAAGTCAATGTTGACGTTCTGAAGGAAGTTCTCGGAGAAGTTGGTGCTAAACTTCATGTCGTCATGCTTAGCAGCAAGGCGATCAATGATTATGTGGCTGAGGAAAACGGCCGTGAAGAAAGAGCAGACGATACCGATCATGAGAGTGGTGGCGAAACCACGGATAGGGCCGGTACCGAAAGCGAACAGGATGACGGCAGTAAGGAACGTGGTGAGGTTAGCGTCGACGATGGCGCTCATGGCGTTGGAGTAACCCACCTTAACGGCATTCTGAATGGAATGGCCGGCACGGAGCTCCTCCTTAATACGCTCATACGTGATCACATTGGCGTCGACCGCCATACCGATGGTGAGGACGATACCCGCGATGCCCGGGAGGGTTAGGACAGCTCCGAAAGACGCGAGCACACCCACGATGAAGAAAAGGTTGCAGATGAGCGCGAAGTCGGCAGTGAGGCCGGCACGCACACCATAGAAGACAACCATGTAGACAAGCACCGCGATGAACGCGATAAGGAAAGAGAGGAGACCGGACTCAATGGCCTCCTGTCCGAGAGACGGGCCGACGACTGTATCCTCAACGATGGTTGCAGGGGCGGGGAGCTTACCACTCTTGAGGACGTTGGCAAGGTCTTGCGCCTCCTCGGTGGTGAAGTTGCCGGTTATCTGGCTGTTGCCGCCAGTTATCTCAGACTGGACTGTCGGGTAGCTGTAGACGAAACCGTCGAGCACAATGGCGATGGACTTACCGAGGTTCTGCTTGGTCAGATGAGCCCACTTGCGAGCGCCGTCGCTGTTCATGCTCATAGATACCTCATACTCGGCCTTGCCACTCTGTGAGACTTGCGAGCGCGCATTGGTGATCACGTCACCCTCGAGCGGAGCTCGGCCGTTGCTGCTTGTCTGCTTGATGGCTATGAGCTCGTAGAGAAGCTCCTTGGGGTTGCACTGTATGCCGTAGCGAGCCGCATCGACGCCCTTGATGGGCTTGACGCCCCAAAGGAGACGGAGATCGTGGGGAAGGACGCGGCGCACCTTGTCAGAAGCGAGCATCTCCTCGACCTTGTCGCGATCTTTGGCGAAAGCGAAGCCGATGAGCGGGTTGTTACCCATCTGCAACGGCATGAGGTAAGAGAAGAGCGAGACGTAATTGGCCTGGGAAAGGGAATCTGCGGCCACAGCGTCATCAAGGAGGGCAGCAGCCGAGTCGGCTGGCGCCGCGAGCGTGTCGGCCTGCTCCTGCGGGGCGGCCACGAGTGTACGGGTAGCATTGTTGGCCTCAACGAGTTTTGGCAGGATCTCGCTGTTGGCGTAGGTCTCCCAGAACTCAAGGCTTGCGGTGCCTTGGAGGAGCTTACGGACGCGCTGAGGGTCGGTAACACCAGGGAGCTCGATCATCACACGTCCGGCCTTCTCGAGACGCTGGATGTTAGGCTGTGTGACGCCGAAACGGTCGATACGGGTTCGGAGGACGTTGAAAGCGTTCTGGATGGCGCTCTCAGTCTCCTCGCGGAGGACTGCGACGACCTCACTGTTAGACATCTTGAGGTTGACCCTGTCTTTCATGTCGACAGTGGCGAAAATGGTGGCGAGCTGGCCGTTGGGGTTGAGCTTCTCGAACTCCTCGCGGAAGAGGGTGATAAAGTCGGACGTGGAGTTCTTCTCACGCTCAACGGCATTCTCAATGGCCTGGTTGAAGACCGGGTCGGTGTTGTGGTTGGAGATAGCCTTAACGACATCAGAAATCTTGACTTCGAGAATAAGGTTCATACCGCCCTTGAGGTCAAGGCCGAAGTTGACCTCCTTGCTCTTGCACTCCATATAGGTGAGACCGAAGTAGACGGGCTCATTGGCGATAGAGTCCAAATAGGCGGCCTCGACCTTCGGGTCTCCGGCAGAAGCCTCTTGGGCAGCGCTCTCCACATGTCGCGTGACAAACGTGAAGGACAATTGGTACAGACACACCAGCGCCAGGAGGATGGCGAATATCCGTACGGCTCCTTTGTTTTGCATCTTAGATTAGTTTATGTATGTGCTACTGTTTTTTGCGTGGTCAGCTACGCCATGCGGGCAGCCAGGCATCGCGCCGTAAGCCGCCGACCGGGCATAAAATACCGCGCAAAGATAGTAAATCGTTTTCTTATATCTTTATTACCAATTCACAATTATTGACGATTGGCGGGAGCGTCGTGCGCTCTCACTTGTTCATCTCGGCCCAAAGGAGATCCTTGAGTTTGTCGACATTGATGTTGGCATGGGCGGAGAAGACGATGGACGGGACGTCAGGCGGAAGCTTCTCCTGAATCTTGCGTCTGTCCTCCTCGGTAACGAGGTCGGCTTTTGAGATGGCGAGGACTCGCTGTTTGTCAAGGAGCTGCGGGTTATACCTTCTGAGCTCATCGAGGAGGATGTCATAGGCCGCCAAGACGTCCTCGGAGTCGGCGGGGACGAGGAAGAGCAGGATAGAGTTACGCTCAATGTGGCGCAGGAAGCGCAGTCCGAGCCCCTTGCCCTCGGCGGCGCCCTCGATTATGCCGGGGATGTCGGCCATGCAGAAGGAGCGTCCGTCGCGATAGGAGACGATGCCGAGGTTGGGCACGAGCGTCGTGAAGGGGTAGTCGGCGATCTCAGGCTTGGCGGCGGAGACTACCGAGAGGAGCGTGCTCTTGCCCGCATTGGGGAAGCCGACGAGTCCGACGTCGGCCAAGACCTTGAGTTCGAAGATGGCGGTAAGCTCAACGCCATCCTCTCCGGGCTGGGCGAAACGCGGAGTTTGGAACGTCGCGGTGCGGAAATGCCAGTTGCCCTGTCCGCCACGTCCTCCCTTGGCGAGAATCTTTTCCTCGCCGTCTTCTGTAATCTCAAAAATGACATTCCCGGAGTCGGCGTCTTTGACAACCGTTCCAAGCGGGACCTCGATAATCTGGTCTTTGCCGTCGCGTCCGAAAGCCCTCTCTCGTCCGCCTCCTTCGCCATCCTCGGCGAAGACGTGGCGGGCGAACTTCAGGTGGATGAGGGTCCAGAACTGCCGGCTGCCACGCACAATGACGTGTCCGCCCCGGCCGCCGTCGCCGCCATCCGGGCCGCCTTTCTCAATATATTTTACATGGCGGAGGTGTGCTGAGCCGGGGCCACCGTGCCCCGACTTACAGTATATCTTGACGTAGTCTACAAAATTTGAAGCCACAGCGAGTTAGGTGTTAAATGGTTGACGGAAAGATGGATTGATGTTTTCGGGAGCCCTGTTTGCGGCTTGTAAAAAAACGCAATGCCCCTGTCGCCGTGGGGCACTCGGCTCCGTCGGGCGGCAGGGGTTTGCGTGAAAGCGCTTGGCTTATTTGTTCTTTGAGTCGACAGCGTCGGCGATGTCGGCGAAGATGGCGTCAATGGAGCCAACGCCCTTGATGTTGACGGCTACGCCCTCCTTCTTGTAGAAGTCGAGGACGGGCTTGGTCTGCTTGTCATAGACGTCGAGACGAGCCTTGATGGTCTCCTCGTTGTCGTCAGACCTGCCGGAGGTCTTTCCGCGCTCAATGAGTCGGGTCATGAGCTCGTCGTTGGGTACCTCGAGGTTGAGGCAGACGGCGACGCTCGTCTTGTAGGAAGCGAGGAGCTCCTTAAGAGCCTGCGCCTGGGCGACAGTTCGCGGGAAGCCGTCGAAGATGACGCCGTTGACGTTTCCCATCCTGTCGAGATAAGAGTCGATCATGCCGATAATGACGTCGTCAGGTACGAGCTCGCCCTTGTCCATGTGGCTCTTAGCGAGCGCACCGAGCTGGGTGTTGGTGCTAATCTCCTTGCGGAGGAGGTCGCCGGTGGATATGTGGGCGAGGTTATACTTCTTGATGAGGTTCTCACTCTGAGTGCCCTTGCCAGAGCCTGGGGGGCCGAAAATAACAATATTGAGCATTTTCTGAGGGAAATTGTAAGGTAATATAAGTTTCTTAATTTTCAGGCACGAGAGTAAGTATCTCGGGGAGGTTTCGCCCGTAGCCGTCATAGTCGAGTCCATAGCCGACGATAAAGTCGTTAGGGATCTCGAGCCCGATGTACTCTGGCTTCTTGGGGAGCTTGCAGCTGCCCGGCTTGAAGAGGAGCGTCGCTATTCGGACATCGGCCGCGCCTTTGGCTTCACACTGCTCTACGAGGCTCTTGATGGTCACCCCGGTGTCGACGATATCCTCGATGAGTATGACGTTGCGCCCCGTGAGGTCCTCGTTGAGGCCGATGAGCTCCTTTATTACCCCTGTCGACTGCGTGCCGCTGTATGAGGCGAGCTTGACGAACGAGATCCTGGACGGTATTGTGACCCTCTTCATCAGGTCTGAAGCGAACATAAAGGCTCCGTTGAGGACGCACAGGAAAAGAGGGTCTTTGCCATCCATGTCGGAGTTGATAGCGTCGGCCACTTTGCCGACAGCCTCGAGTATCCGGCTCTCGGGGTAGGTTGTCTCGAACGTCTTGTCGAGCACTTTCACGCGTGCCATATCTTGTCGAAAAGCAATTCTGTTATCAGAAAAAAGAAACGATTGTGCACGCCCGCCAGAGGCAAGCCCATGCGCAAAGACAAAGCGCGCCAGCGCAAACCGACGGCATATACGAGGCGCAAAAATATAACTTTTTAGTCAAAATACAATTTGGTTAGTGGCAAATGACCTTTACCTTTGCGTGAGAATAACGCCCCACCCCTCCGACCGTGGGCGGGGAAAAGAGAAAAGAAAATGAAACCCGTAATCAGCATCATCATGGGCTCGACGTCGGATCTCCCCGTCATGGAGCCCGCCCTCAACTTCCTGGAGCAGCAGGAGATTCCGTTTGAGGTGAACGCCCTCTCGGCACACCGCACGCCCCATCAGGTCCTCGCATTCGCCGAGGCTGCCGCGGAGCGGGGCATCAAAGTCATCATAGCCGCCGCGGGTGGCGCGGCGCACCTGCCCGGCGTGATAGCCGCGGCGACCACCCTGCCCGTTGTCGGCGTACCTGTAAAGGCTTCAATATCAATGGACGGGTGGGACTCCATGCTCTCAATGATACAAATGCCCCCGGGAATACCAGTAGCCACCGTGGGCCTCAATGCGGCCCAGAACGCGGCCATTCTCGCCTTGCAGATTATCGGCACCGGCGACGCCGAGGTGGCCAAGAAGGTGGCCGCATACAAGGCCGGCCTTGAAAAGAAAATAGAAAAGGCCAACGCGGATCTGGCGCAGCGCAAAGATTGGAAATTCAAGACCAATTAACCGAGTTGACGCATAACACTACGCGATCCGGGCGCGCCACCCTCTGTGGCGCGCCCGGATTGCGTATGTTGACATGAGACCGCGCTCGCTGGCCGCGGACACGCCTTGGTGCCAAGGCGCCACGGCATCCGCTCTCAATCCCTGACGCACAAGGAAAAATCCCCTGAGGCGACACAAGCGCCACAGGGGATTATGTAATTGTCGGGGGAAAGGAATCCTAAGCCAACGGAGTCCATCGACTCAGTCGTCGAGTTTGAGCACGGCGAGGAAAGCCTTTTGCGGCACTTCCACCGATCCGATCTGCTTCATTCTCTTCTTACCCTCCTTCTGCTTCTCGAGGAGCTTGCGCTTACGAGAGACGTCGCCGCCGTAGCACTTGGCGAGGACGTCCTTACGAACGGCCTTGATGGTCTCGCGGGCGATGATCTTACCTCCGATGGCGGCCTGCACAGCCACGTCGAACTGCTGGCGCGGTATCAGCTCCTTGAGCTTTTGACACATGCGGCGGCCGATGGACTCGGCGTTGTCGATATACGTGAGAGCCGAGAGGGCGTCGACTCGCTCGCCATTGAGCAGGATGTCGGTCTTGACGAGTCGGCTGGGCCTGTACCCGATCGGGTGATAGTCAAACGACGCGTAGCCTCGGCTTATGCTTTTGAGCTTGTCATAGAAATCGAAGACTATCTCGGCGAGGGGCATGTCGAAATTGAGTTCGACTCGGTCCGACGTGATGTAGTTCTGTCCTGTCTGGACGCCTCGCTTCTGGAGGCAGAGACGCATGATGGAGCCTATGTACTCGCTCTTGGTTATTATCTGCGCCTTGATGTAGGGCTCCTCGACGTGATCGATGACAGTGGGTTCGGGGAGCGCGGAAGGAGTGTAGACCTCAAGAACCTCGCCTTTCTTGGTGAAGGCCTTGTAGGTGACGTTGGGCACAGTCGTTATGACGCTCATGTTGAACTCGCGGTCGAGCCTCTCCTGTATTATCTCGAGGTGCAGGAGACCGAGGAAGCCGCATCGGAAACCGAAGCCGAGCGCCATGGAACTCTCGGGGGTGTAGGTGAGGCTGGCGTCGTTAAGCTGGAGCTTCTCGATGGAAGCGCGGAGCTCCTCATAGTCAGAAGAGTCGACGGGGTATATGCCTGCGAAGACCATGGGTTTGACCTCGGCGAAGCCGTCGATGGCCGCGGCGCAAGGGCGGTCGACGTGTGTGATGGTGTCACCGACCTTGACCTCGCGGCTCGTCTTGATGCCGGAGATGATGTATCCCACGTCGCCCGTCGAGAGCGTCTTCCTCGGCTCCATGTCGAGCCGGAGCACGCCCACCTCGTCGGCGTCGTACTCCTTGCCTGTTGCGACGAACTTGACGAGGTCGCCCGTTGAGATCTCACCGTTGACCACCTTGTAGTAGGCAATGATGCCGCGGAAAGAGTTGAACACGGAGTCGAAAATGAGGCACTGAAGTGGAGCCTTTGGGTCTCCGACAGGGTGTGGTATTCTGTTTACGATAGCCTCGAGGATAGCCGGGACTCCTTCGCCCGTTTTTCCGCTGGCGCGGAGGATGTCGGCTCTGTCGCATCCGATGAGGTCGATAATCTGGTCCTCGACCTCCTCGGGGTTTGCGCTGGGCATGTCGATCTTGTTGATGACCGGAATGATCTCGAGGTTGTGGTCTATGGCCTGGTAGAGATTTGATATGGTTTGCGCCTGGATGCCTTGCGAAGCATCCACGACGAGGAGCGCGCCCTCGCACGCTGCAATGGACCGGCTGACCTCGTAGGAGAAGTCGACGTGACCAGGGGTGTCTATGAGGTTGAGAACGTACTTTTGCCCGTTGAGGACGTAGTCCATCTGGATGGCGTGGCTCTTGATGGTGATTCCGCGCTCGCGCTCGAGGTCCATGTTGTCAAGCACCTGGGCCTGCATATCTTGCGCCTTGACCGTCTTAGTGTACTCAAGGAGCCTGTCGGCGAGTGTGCTCTTGCCGTGGTCGATATGGGCAATAATGCAGAAGTTCCTGATGTTCTCCATTTTGTCAAGTAGAGTTTTATACGAGTGCAAAGATACGTCCGAAAGTCGAGAATTGAAAATAAGTGGCACTTGGAGTGAATGTGTGCATTTTTGTTTAAATTTGTGTGAAAGGACAATCGGTAACACAAATGGTATTCGGATCCCTATTCAGGCGGCGCAAAGCCTGCGATCAAGCCGGGCAACGGGCCCCATACGCGTCTGGCGCAGACTTTATAATCCAGAACTTGCCGATGGTGAAGGCGATGCTCAGCTTCACGGGGTATAATGACGTCGACCGCCGGTTGGCGAACCTGGCGTCACTGACAAAATGCCGCGTGGTGGCGTTGTGCGGGGCAACCGACGGCCAGGACAAGTTCATCGTGGAGAAGAGCACGTCGGCCGAGCTTTGCAAGACGGGGCAAACGTTCACTTGGCAGCACATGCAGCCATGGGTTTCGACGGACTACGCCTCGATATCGAACACGCTCCCATTTAACGACCTGGAGAGTTCGGCCATCCTATCCGCGCCGGTGAAGAACGAGAGGAACATAATTGTGGGCGTGGTGATAGGCCTGACGGCCGACAAGCAGAACGACATAAACTCGAAGTTGCAAATATTGCACCTGCTGACGCCGCCCCTGGAGGCGGAGCTACGCTACATGAAGCAGATTCGGGAGAACAGGCTGCAAGAGATGCGCATAGCCTCGCTTAACCAGAACATCGAGGTGCTGAACAACGACCTGGTCAAGGAGCGCAACATAGCCACAGAGAGCCGGAAACTGAAGAGCGCATTCCTGACCAACCTGAGCCACGAGATACGCACGCCCATGAACGCCATAATGGGGTTCATGTATCTGGTGCAAAACTCAAAGGATGACGCGGAGCGGAACGAGTTCATCAACATAATGAAGCAGAATTGTCATCAACTTCTATGCGTGATAGACAGTCTGATCGACATATCTAAGATTCAGAGCAACTACATGCTGAAGCCGCCATGCCCCGTGCAGCTGAACGAGCTGCTGAGCGAGGTGAAGCAAAAATATGAGGCGAGGCTTCGGAGGGACGGCAAGAACGTGACGATAGACACAGCCTTCGCGCTTGAGACCCCGAACGACACGATTTGGAACTCGGACGAGATAATAAGCAAGGTCCTGGACCTGCTCATGGACAACGCGTGCAGGAACACCGAGAGCGGCAAGATATCAATATCTTACTCGATAAACCACAAGGAGGCCACCTTTTGCGTGACCAACACGGGCACAGGCGTCAAGCCTGGCTCGGAGGACAAGATTTTTGACCTTTTTGACGAAGCGCCAGACGGCAGCGGCACGGCGGAGAATCACGGCAAAGGCGGCGGGCTCGCAATCGCGAGCAAGTACTTGGCCCTGGCCAATGGCCGGATATGGATTGACACGACATATAAGGGCGGAGCGTGCTACTACTTCTCAATACCGACAGAGAAACTATAACCGAGATACTGAACAAAACCCTCATTCTCCATGTTACCCATATACGAGACAGACAAATATTTAGCCCCGTACGCCAACATACTGGCGAACAGGCGCCGGAAGACGATAGCCAGGCTGGAGGATATAAAGACGACATGCGGCCCCCTGGACGAATTCGCCACTGCATACAAGTATTATGGCATGCACCACGAGGGCGGCCACTGGACTCTTCGCGAGTGGGCACCAGGCGCGACCGAGATATACGTGATAGGAGACTTCACCGGCTGGAAGGAGGACGCGCGATACAAGATGTCGCGTCTGGAATTCGGCAACTGGGAAATAGAGATACCCGACGACATAGTCAGGCACGGTGACAAATTCAAGATGTCGGTGCACTGGAACGGCGGCCAGGGCGAGCGCATCCCTGCCTACATAGGCCGGGTTGTCCAGAACGAAGAGACGAAAGTGTTTGACGCCGTGGCTTGGGACTTCAAGCCATTCAAGTGGACGGACAAGGACTTCAAGGTGGGCCGGGAGCCCCGTCTGATATACGAGGCCCACGTGGGCATGAGCGGAGAGAAGGAGGGCGTGGCGACATATGACGACTTCAGGAAAAACGTCCTTCCGCACGTGGTCGAGATGGGGTATAACACCCTGCAGCTGATGGCCATACAGGAGCACCCGTATTACGGGAGTTTCGGCTACCACGTGTCGAGCTTCTTCGCCGCAAGCAGCCGCTTCGGCACCCCGGAGGATCTCAAAAAACTTATAAACGAGGCTCACAAGCACGGCATAGCGGTGATAATGGACATTGTCCACAGCCATGCGGTGAAGAACGAGAATGAGGGCATAAGCCGCCTCGACGGCTCGACCGACCTATACTTCCACTACGGCGACCGCGGCAACCACCCCGCGTGGGACAGCCGCTGCTTCGACTATGGCAAGCTGGAGACGTTGCGCTTCCTGCTGTCGAACTGCCGATGGTGGCTGGACGAGTACCACTTTGACGGGTTCCGTTTCGACGGCGTGACGAGCATGCTCTATCTGGATCATGGGCTTGGAAAAGACTTCACGTGCTACGCCGATTACTTCCGCGCCAACGAGGACGAGGATGCGATAAGCTACCTCATGATGGCCAACAAGCTGATACACGACGTGCGCCCCGACGCAGTGACCATTGCCGAGGAGATGAGCGGTTACCCGGGCATAGCGGGCCCCCTGGAGGCTTGTGGCGTCGGTTTTGACATGCGGCTCTCGATGGGCATTCCCGACTATTGGATAAAACTGATAAAAGAGGTGCCCGACGAGAAATGGCCGGTGGGCAAGATATTCTACGAGCTCCAGCTGCACAGGCCCGAGGAGAAAGTGGTCAACTACGCCGAGAGCCACGATCAGGCCCTTGTGGGCGACAAGACTATCATCTTCCGCCTGATAGACAAGGAGATGTACACGTCAATGAATCTGGAGAGCCAGAACATGGCGGTGGATCGAGGCATGGCGTTGCACAAGATGATACGCCTCGTGACCCTCTTCACCGCCACGGGCGGCTACCTCACGTTCATGGGCAATGAGTTCGGCCACCCGGAGTGGATAGACTTCCCGAGGGAAGGCAACGGATGGAGTTACAAGTACGCGCGGCGCCAATGGAACCTGATGAAGGCCGACTACTTGCGTTACCACTTCCTGAGCGACTTTGAGCGCGAGATGCTCAAGGTTTTCAAGGACCTGCCCGAGCCGAGCTACCCCTACAGGTATTATGACTATGACCCGACTCAGGTTCTCGCCTTCGGCCGCGGGGATTATCTCGTAGTCTTCAACTTCAGCCCGTCGACCTCCTACACTAACTACGGCATTCCTGTGCCGGCGGGGCGGTATAGCATAGTACTCTCGACCGACGAGGGGCGCTTTGGCGGATTTGACCGCAACGACATGTACTTCGTGTTCTACACCCAGAAGAATGGTGACCAGAACATGCTGAACCTCTACTTGCCCAGCCGCTCGGCGATGATACTGAAGCGGAAAGACATAGTGCACATAAGGTAGGACCGTGTTCCACTGCGCCGCCACGTCCTGCCGCAAGGACCAGGTTGTCTGCGCATAGGGTAGACGCGGCGAAATGCGGCATGGCGACATACGCAATAGAATAAAGGCCAAGGGGAATATAAGAGACGCCCCCGCAAATCAGACACGAGATTTGCGGGGGCGTCGCTATAGAACGTGAACCATCAGCGTTTGACGAGTCGGCGGTAAAGGACTTGCGGCTTGGAGTCGGCAGAAGAGCCGAAAGAGCGCAACGCCTCCGGCAATTGAAGATTCTTGTTGGTCGAGACAGAGCCCGTAGAGAGATACGACAGCGCGGCGGCAAGCAGATTCTCGTCCGGGTCGCCTATGGGCTTAAGCCCTTTGGTGAGGACACTTGCGAGGTCGGGCACATAATAAGTCGGGGGCAAGCCGTAGCCCAGTGAGGTGTCGAAAGCCTGGCCTGTCGTGTTCTTATAAATGGCGACGATGGGCATTATCAGCCAATTGTTGATAGAAGAGGAGTAATAGGGCATTCCGGATGAGGCGTAGGTGAAATCCTCGGGCGACATGACATACATCATTGAGTTCTTGCCCCCGGTGGTGTCGCCAATGAGCGTCACGTCGGAATATGGCATGAGAGACCATATTGTGGCCTCGGAGGCCGAGTAGGTGTCGGGGCCGACGAGGACGACAAGGCGGCTGAGATCGAGATTGACGCCGGGCTCATCGGAGAAGTGCACCGAAGAAGAGTCTCTGCTATAAGATGCCAGCGTTTTCAGCTTATCATTGAAGTCGTAAAAGAGCATCTCATCTTTATTGTCGACAGCAGACTTCGGAGCCAGCATGCTGCACATGTAAGAGAGGGCTTCAAGGTCGCCGCCGGGGTTGTAACGGAGGTCAAGCACGACATCAGACACCCCGCCATCGGCGAAAGACTTGAAAGCCGCCACGAGATCGTCATTGAAAGTATACGAGAAGCTCGTGTAAAAGAGGTATCCGACCTTAGAGCCGTCGGCGTTGTCAATAATTCGCGAGAGGGCGACGGGGTTCTCCGTAATATCGGCCGCCGCCATGGAGTATGACACCTTCGCGAGGTTGCCGTTTTCGACACGATAGGCGGCAAAAGAGCCTGACGCTGCGTTGACGAACAGAGTGCGGTAGTTGTCGGAGTTGATAGCCTTGCCGTCTACGGCATAGACGACATCGCCACGGCGGACACCCGCCGCTGACGCGGGTGTGGCGTCATAGACATAGGTGACAATGGCAACGACGCTATCGGACGTGGAGGAGAGGTATGACAGCTTATACTCCCACCCGAAGTCGGTATACTTGCCTTCGAAACCATCAATGGTTGCCTGGGCTTCTGAACTGATATAGGAGAAACGGTCTTTTGACGAAAGGAGCGAATAGAAATACTCCTCGGTGTCCGACTGCTTCTTATAGTCAAGGCTGGGCATCTCAGCCTCCCAGTAATAATAGTCGGACATGACGTCTCTTACAAACCTGTTGGCCTCGATGGTGACGGAAGATATAGCCTCGTCTCCATAACCTGTACGGTGGGCCGCGGTCACATGGTCATCTTCATCGGAGCAGGCGGACATGGCCGCGCATAGTACCGTCAGCGCCATCCAATAGAGCCTCTTGGGCTCAGAAGAATAACTCGGCATACAGCAAATAATATTATTAATTATGACGATATAAAATTGCCGAATTATAATGAGAAAATAAAAATAAATAAACGAAAAAACCCAAAGCGGCAGTGGATAGGCTATTTTGACTTACAGATCGGAAACTATGGCCCTTTCGGCCCTGAGTGCCGAGATGAGCGCAATGGGCAACCCGCCCCCCGCCTCAAGCCAGTGTCCCGCCAAGGCAAACCCTCTCAGACCAGGGAGCGTGGAGGAGAGTGGCGGCCGGCACATTATATTCTTCATTGGCGACCAGCCTTGCGAGCTGCCGAGATGATTTGACGTGAAACGATGATATGTGGCGGGCGACGTCACGTCTACCACCTCGACGATCGACTCGGAGAAGGAACCCGGAAATTTGCGTGTCAACGCCGCCATGGCTGTTCGGGCAACGTCATTTTTGGCCGCCTTGTAGGCTTCTCGTGACGAGTTTCGGAGATTGATCCACCACTGGCCCTCACGTGTCGTGAAGTTGACAGTCAGAGTGGTCTTGCCCTCGGCGGCGAGAAGAGGGTCAAAGCTATTAACCTCCACCTCAATCTGTGAGAACGGCGTGCCGTCTGGCAGAACTCCGCTCTCATCGATGCGCAAGAAGTGCGGAATGGCATCGAGACGGGAGGCCACGCCGATGTGCACGCGGCAATAAGAATAAAAAATTGACGTTTTGTCGACCGAGAGCAGACTCCGCGCGGCCTTGGAGAGAAAACGCCCGCCGAGGGCATGCCCCACAGTCCACCGCCAGTCGGCGCACGAGCAGACGGCGTCGGAAGAGGTGACTCGCCCGTCGGCAAGCTCAAGGCCTACCGCCCGGCCACCGTCAACCCTGATTTTTTCCACCCTCGCTCCAAACTCGACATGCCCGCCAAGTGAAAGGAACGTGCGCAACAGCAGGTCGGAGAGCGCACGTGAGCCGCCAATCGGATAGGCGGCGACACGCGTGGCCATATAAGCCTGGCCGAATATGACGACCGTCATGGCGGTCTCGTTCATATAGAGCCTCCTGACAGCCTCGCGCAGCCGCGACCCCTTAAGAGTCTCGGCGAAGGAGAAAGTGGAGAGGGAGCCCCAACGAGCCATCAGTGGCAGCATGGGCCACATTCGCCAGAGCGAGGCGTAGTGGAGCGTGCGGCGGACGCGCGATGAAGAACGAGGATACGGGGGCAGGTCGGGAAGAAAACGCGAGACGGTGCGCACGGCATCCATCCATCGCCTTATGGCGCGGGCGTCGGCGGGCGAAAGGGCTAACAGATAGTCTTGAAGACGGTCGACATCGTTATAGAGGTGGAAATGCCACACGCCGCCATCTTCGTCGGGCACCTCAATATCAACTCTCTCGTCGAAATCAATGAATTTGAGCGAGTCGATGTCGCACACATCACGCCACATGTCATGGAACGAGGACCCTGCCCTTGCACCAAGCACCCAGTGGAGGCATCCGTTGAAGTCATAATCGCCCCTGCGCCAGTTGACGCACAGGCCGCCAACAGAAGTCCCCGCCTCGTATATTGTGACATTCTCGCCCCGACGAAGCAGTCGAATACCGAGACTGAGGCCTGCCACCCCTGCTCCAATTACTTCAATCAAGACAATTGACTATTACGCGTCAGGCCAGGCAAGACGAACTGACAAAACGTCATAAACTTCCGAAAATGATGATGGCAATGCCGCAAAGGATGCCGAGCAGGCATAACCCCTTGCGAAGCATATTACGCTCGTGGAAAATGAGCGCGGCGAGAGTGAATGAGACAATGGCATTGCTGCGCCTGATGGGCGATATGAGGGAAATCATGCTATCCGGGTGATCGAGAGCCCCATAGTAGAAAAAATCAGCCGCCACAATGACGATGCCTATCATGGGGATGCTCCACTTCCAACGGAAAGGCTCATAACCGACCCTCTCGGCAATCTGCTCATCGGTCTCGCCGGAGCCGGCCTTGCGTTCAGCCTTAAAACGTAGGCGGGCGGGATTCCACATGACGAGGGCGAGCGGGATGGTCATGACGAACTGGTAGCAAGAATAGTAGAAGAGCACGCTCATCCGGTTGATATGCTCATTGCTTATGATGTGCTTGTCGAAAAGGGCTGACGCAGCTCCGACAAGCGTGCCCGCCACAACGCACCACACCCACTTATTAGCCTTGAAGTTGATCCCCTCGCGCTTGCCCGCCACACTGAAAAGGAAGAAAAAGACGAAAACGACCGTGAGTCCGACCCACTGAACGGCATTGGGCCGCTCAGTGAAGATGATAAGAGCACCGATAAGAGTCCAGACAGGAGCCGTGGCGCGGATGGGAGCCACGATGCTCAGCGGCAGATGCTTCATCCCGTAATAGACAAACACCCAAGAGCCGAGAACAATGGCCGCCTTTGCCACGAGGAGCATATGCTGATGAAGTGAGATGGGCGGTATGTAGGCCCAACAATCAGGCGACACTACGCCAAAAGAAGACGCAAGGCAAAGAGGCAAAAGAAGAACTGACGACGTGAGGGTGCTGACAAGAAGGACGGGCAGCACTGCATTACTCCTAAGCGAGTATTTGCGCAAGACATCATAAAAGCCCAGGCAAAATGCCGAAATGAGGGCCAGTACGAACCAGAACATTTATTAAATAGAGAGCAAAGAAAACGTATGAGAGTCGTTATTATTAATTTTTCTCATCCGAGACCCGGAAGAAGAAAGATGGCGCCGGCAGACCGCATGCATTCCAAAGCGACGGCTTCATGCCGTCATGGTGGGCATAGCGGACAAAGCGAGGATCGGGCACCATGTGGCTGAAAACGGTGAGAGAGTTCTCGCCCGCCAAGGCGCGCGCGGGGTAGAAGACGGAATCGGCCCCGGCAACCTCAAAGGCCGTGGGGATGTCGGTGTCAACACGCAAGCCTCCGGCACCTTTGAACTGGACATTGACGACCTGACGCCACGAGACAGCCCCCGTCGGGACGGGGCCGAGATCGTCAGCGCCTCCCATGCCATAGACCGAGGCAAGAACAGAACGCGCAAGCCTCCGCCCGACTTCCTGCTGTCGCGCATAGTCGACAACCCTACCCTCGTATTTTTCCAGATCGAGAGTGGAGACTATTGAGACCCCCGGCTCTTCGTTCGCCACCGTCATCTGAGTCTCCCTGACGCCGTTACCGAACATCGTTGACGGGTCTGACCCGTTGGGAACGACGCGGCCGCGCTGCGGGAAGAAGAAAGGAAGCCGGGAATTGTCGAACACGTGTCGGACAGAACGTATTATTAGTGGCATGTAGAACTTAAGCGCCTCAACGTCATCTTCGGTCTCGCCAACATTACACAAGACCCCGGACACGGCCTTACCCGCGAGAGGCAGCACCATCTTGTTGGCGACGGCTCCGGAAAAGTCGCAAGGGACCGCCAAACTTTGGCGATAAGACCTCATGAACTCATTTTCGGGCATAGGGAACATACGCAGGCTGTCGGCCTCGGCAAGAGCCACGGCGCAGTAGTTCCACTGTCCGCCAATGCTTACGGAGGTATCAGACTTGGCCCCAAGCGAACCGGCCTCATCCGGAAGCAGCTCGACTCGCAAAGGAGATCCGTCGGCATTACCGTAGAAACCGCCAGACCAGGCTGTTCCTGACATTCTGACGGCGATATCAAGACGCCCATGACGCATATTGTTGAGACTTGCGGGAACGTCAAACACACAGCCATTACGCCCAAGATTATCCAATCCGAACTCCCCCACAGGCGTCTGATTGGCATAGACCATGCCGGTGCCCCCCATGCGTCCCGTTAAGATCCGCAAACGCCTCCCAAACCAAGACTTCGGGATGCTGACACTCTTAAAGAACCACACTACGCCATCAAACCCCGGCAAAGCGCTCGTGCCCCAAAGACCGGGGACTTCAAGAGACGGCCATACACTGAAATCGGCATGCGAGACGCACATATTCTCATCGTAGACGCCGTCGACCTTGTTGAGAGGAATGCAAGACTGCCTGCGGAGCCACTCCACGCAATTGGCGTGTGACGTTCTCCATGTGTCGTAACGTCCATTTACCGCAGTCATCATGTCGCCATCAGAAATCTCATTGACGTCAATCCACGACTTGCCAGGAGCATCGGGGCAGGTTGCCACAAGGATGCCGACCGGGATTTTGAGGCTGTCGCGGAGATGAGCTATAAAGGAGAGGGATATTTGCCCCACCCCATTGAAACTGGAGGGAGACGACATTCGCCACCTGCCGCTCACGCACCGCAAGGGCTCGTCGCTTGAACCTTTATCAATCTCAAAGAAACGCGCGAGGCTGTCAGAAACAACGACGGCCGCGGAACAAGAAAGGCCGGTGGCATCCGGCTCGAGTGCTTGGCCAATGGCGAGCCAGACCTCACCAATCCTAACGTCGGTGAAGACAATTGACGACTTAGTCGTCTCGACGACGACCCTGTGCCGCCTCAGATCGGCCTGCGGCGTTGTAAGAACCACCTCCCACACGCTATCCATGCCAGCCGTGGCAGACATGGAAAAGTCCCAGTCGGAAGAGACCATGACGAGGCTGCCAGGAGCCGCTGTGCCCTTAATGCGGAGAGACGACCTCTGTTGCAGCACAGCACCGTCTGACAAAAACGGCTCGACCGTAAGAGACCCCTCCTCGGAATGACAGGCCGTCAACAATACGGCGACACCCCAAAAAACGAGGCGTGAGACCGCGGCAAAAGCATTGAAAACCTTACACATCAGCAGTGAATAAAAACAGAAATAGAGTCAAGGGGGGGTACGCCCTATCGGGTAAGGCCGGCTACGACAGCTGCGAGATTGGCAAAAGCGGCACCTGCCGGTCCCTCAGGGTCGAGGGCGGCTGGGTTGCCGGAGTCACCACACTCGCGTATTGACTGGACGATGGGTATTTGACCAAGAAGAGGCACCCCAAGCTCGGCAGCGAGCTCGGCAGCTCCGTCTTTACCGAAGATGTAATACTTATTCTCAGGGAGTTCAGCCGGCGTGAACCATGCCATGTTCTCTACGATGCCGAGCACCCTTACGCCGACCTTGGGATTGACAAACATATCCACACCCTTACGCGCATCGGCCAGAGCCACTTTTTGCGGCGTGGAGACGACAATGGCCCCCGTGAGTTTGACGAGGCCCACAAGAGATATGTGGATATCAGACGTGCCCGGGGGCATATCGATGAGGAGGTAGTCGAGTTCACCCCAGTCGGCCTCGGTGACGAGCTGCTTGATGGCGTTAGTGGCCATCGCTCCGCGCCAGACCACGGCCTTGTCGGGGTCGACAAAGAAGCCGATGCTGAGCATCTTGACTCCGTAGCGCTCAATGGGCGCAATGAGGTCGCGCCCCGCAGTGGATTTTTCGGAAAGGACGGGCCTTGCGTCCTCGACGCCGAACATTATGGGAACTGACGGGCCGAAGATGTCGGCATCGAGCAGTCCGACCTTGAAGCCAGCCTGCGCAAGTGCTATGGCGAGATTGCTGGTGACGGTTGACTTGCCCACCCCACCCTTGCCGGAGGCCACGGCGATGACGTTCTTGACACCCGGGAGCACCGGTTGCTCAGGAGCTTTGGGACGCTGACGGATCTTGACGAAGATGTTGCCGTCGATGTCGACGTCCGGCCCGACCTCGCGCTTGACCGCCTCGGCAGCTTTTTGCTTGATGGAGGACATGAGCGGGTCGTTTGGTCTGTCGAATATGAGTGAGAAACTGACCCTGTTTCCGTTGATTCGGATGTCGTCCTCGACCATGCCGAGGTCGTATATGTTCTGCCCCTTCTCGGGGTGCATCACGGTCTTGAGTGCCGCTATTATTTGAGCAGGATACATGAAAGGAGATGATTATTTATTTGTCAAACTTAACGTTTCGCCCGACGTTGTGATAATTGTCATGCTCGATGTCGACGTCAGGCTCGGCGAGCACGGCTTGTTCAGGGAGCCGGAACCTAAAATATTTAATTGTCATGCCAGCGTCAATCCACTTTTGCTCATAGTAGGTCCGGATGCCGAGTGCGGGGTCGGAGAGAACGCCTCTCTCGATGTCGGCATAGAGATCCTCCGAGGCCGCCTGCGGCTCTATGTGGTTGACCTGCAGCATGGCTTGAGTGTACGCCGTGAGAAACGGGCTGTCGGTCTTGAGGTGGACAACGCCATCGGGCTTAAGGAAATTGCGGTAGCGCGAGAGCATAAGCGTGCCGACGAGGCGTTTGCGCACCTTCTTCATCTGGGGGTCGGGGAATGTGACCCAAATCTGGCTAACCTCGGCGGGTGCGAAGAACTGCTCAATGAACTCGATGCGCGTGCGCAGGAAAGCGACATTTTTGAGACCCTCTTGCGCGGCCTGCGTGGCTCCGGTGTGCATACGGGCGCCCTTGATGTCGACACCTATATAATTGACATCAGGGTTCTTCCGGGCCAGGCCCACGGTATACTCCCCCCGCCCGCACCCGAGTTCGAGGACTATGGGGTTGTCGTTGCCGAACCACTCGTTCCATCGCCCCCTATACTCAAACCCGTGCGCCTGAAGCGACTCGAAGTCGGCCTCGAAGACGTGGTCGTAAGCCGCCATGTCGGCGAACTTTTGCAACTTGTTTTTTCCCAATTGACTAAAGGACTAACGTTTGTGAGATTCAGAACCCTTGGCTGACTCGATGAGCAGCCCGATGTCGTGGATGCCTTTCAAGTTATCCGCCCTCATGCCCTGCGTGAAGCGGAACGTGTAGGGACCTGGGCGAGAGAACCTTACGCTGCTGATATACCGGCACCGCTCACTATAGAGTGAGCCCCACCCGCCTCCTATCCAAGAGCCGTCGGGTCTGGCGAGGATGCACTCCACGGTGTCTCTTCTGGAGACACCGTCGGGCGAAACGACGTCGACAAAGAGCCAGAGGTTGGAGAACTGATAGTCGTTGTCGTTCCTGACCTGGATCCATACGTCATAGACGCCCACTGTGTCTTCGACATCTGCCCTGAAGATGGCGAGAGTATCTTTATCCCACCCCTCCTTGGCTATGCTCACGTAGCCGTCATAGATGACGGAATTGTCGCACGCCGCGAGACACAACGAGACGGTGGCGCAGAGCGCGGCCGCCATAGCCTTAAAACCTCTAATCATTGCTGCTTGGCTTAGGACGTTGCGGCGCATTGTTTTGCGCGTCGTTTTTCGGGCCGCGATTGCGGCTGTCGGTGCGTGGGCCGCGGTTGTTTTGCCTGTCGCCGCCTCCCGGACGTCTTTGGTCTCTCGGCCCGCCATTCTGACGGTTGACCAAGTTCTGTTTGTTGAAGCGCGGGCGTCCTTGCTGCCCATCTTGCCTTGGCGGCCTGGAATCGAGTTTCGTGTTCTGGTCGGCGGGCTGGTTGACGGCCGACGCTGGCGCTGTGGCTTGCTGCTGAACGGCCTGTGGCCTGTCTTGCCTTGCGCGGTTGCCTCGGTTCTTGTCGCGCCTGTTGTTGTTGTCGCGCACATTGCGCCCGCGTTCCCGGCCGCCTGCCCTCTTTCCGTTGGCGCCCTTAGAGTCGAAACGAGTGAGGTCGTCATCGAGCTCGACGACGCTTGAGTAGTTCTCCTCCTCGTTGGCGACAGTCTGCTGCGTGGCCCCGATGTTGTCTGGCTTCTTGCCCTCGGCGTTCATCTTGAGTATCTCGGCCACGTGGTCGGCATCGACCGCCACGATGTTTGAGGGCGAGTCTTTTTGCGGAGAGTACCACATGAGCCTCTTGAAGATGTCATACTTGAAGAAGTAGTACGTGCCGTCGGCTGTCTCAAGGGGCTTGTCGGTTGGAGGGAAGCTCTTGACAGCGTCAATATAAGTGGCGAGCTCATAGTTGAGGCAGCACTTTAGCTTGCCGCATTGTCCGGCGAGCTTGACGGGGTTGAGTGAGAGGTCCTGCACCCTGGCGGAGTGAGTGGAGACGGAAATGAAGCTTGTCATCCACGTTGCGCAGCACATCTCTCGTCCGCACGGGCCGATGCCGCCAATTCGTCCCGCCTCCTGCCTTGCCCCGATTTGGCGCATCTCGATGCGGACGCGGAACCTATCGGCCAAGACCTTGATGAGTTCACGGAAGTCGACCCTCTCATCGGCTATGTAGTAGAAGATGGCCTTGGTCCTGTCGCCTTGATACTCCACGTCGCCGATCTTCATGTTGAGGTGCAAGTCTTGCGCAATCTTGCGCGCCTGTAGCATCGTCTCGTGCTCAAGGCCTTTCGCCTCCTCCCACTTCTCGATGTCGGTGGGCCTGGCTATTCGGTAGATGCGTTTGAACTCGTAGGTTTGCGGGTTTATGTGGTTCTTGTGCATCTGCAGGTAGACGAGCCTACCCTGGAGAGTGACGGTCCCGATGTCATGTCCTGGAGATGATTCGACGGCGACAATGTCGCCCATCTTGAGCTGGATACCGGTCGAGTTGCGGAAATAGGCCTTTCGCGTATTCTTAAACTGAATCTCGACGAGGTCTGACGCGTTTGGCGGAGTGGGGAGGTCGCTCAGCCAGTCGTAGGCATGGAGCTTACCTCCTCTGATGGCTCTTGTGCCGCAGCAGCTCACGCTTTGCTCCGGCCTATAGGTGACTGCCGGGATGAGTTCGTCGGCCCCCTGCTCTTCGGCCTTGGGCGCTGGCGTTGGCTCGTCGGCTTTCTTTATTTCGTCTTCCACTGGTCTTGTATGTGTTAAAAGGGGCTGTGGCTTGCCCTCGGCCCCGAGTGGTGAAAAATATATGGTCGTTACGCTGTCGTGGCCAGGCTCTCGGAGTCAGACCGCGGGCGTTTGATGTTTCGTATTAGCGCGGTGAGCGTCAGCACCATGCCCTTTACAATCATTCGAATGTTGCCGTTCTGCTCCACCTTGGCGAGGCAGTCGTCAAAAAGCGATGCGAGCCTCTCGACGTTACCCACATGGACGAAAGGCGCGAAGTTGACGAGGAAGGACTCCTCCTGGGCCGTGAGGAAGTTGAGTTCAGGCCGTCCGAGGTTCATGATGAAACTTTCGCGGATGAGGTGTTGGCAATATAGCAAAAGACTCTTTGCCTGCTCGCGCGACATGGATCTGCCGGACTCTGCAAGGTTGTTCATCTTGATGACGTCGCGCTTCCAAGCCGCCCTCATCATGTCTTTAAAGAACTCGAGATTGGCGGAAGAGTCAGCCGACAATGATATCTGCCTCTTGGCGGCGACGTAGTTGCCTTGGGCTATGTGCGCCACCCTCATGGCGTCGTCGGGGGTGAGGCCGTCACGCGTGCGAAGAGCGCCGGCCAGATCGGCCTCGGCGATGGGCGGGACTCTGAAGCACTGCGCCCTGCTGAGGATGGTGGGTAGAATTTTTTGAGAATCCTCGCTCACGAGGATGAACATGGTGTCGGTTGGCGGTTCCTCGAGGATTTTGAGCAGACTGTTGCTGGTGGTCTCGTTCATCAGCTCGGGCTTCCACAAAATCAGGATCTGCCTGTCGGCCTCGTAGGGCTTCATGCTCAGCTTGTGGTGGATGAGCGACGCCGCGTCTTTCGCTATGAGTGCTTGCTTACCCGCGGCCGCATTTTTCTTGTCGTCGGGGTCGGCGACATCGGCTGCGGCATCTTTTCGCTCAGCCATGGCTTCGTTCCACTCCTGAAGGCCAAAATATGGCGAGGAGAGAAACATGTTGCGCCATTGCGGCAGAAAGGCGTCAGTGTCATCAGACGCGCCCGCCTTGGATATCGGGAACACGAAGTGAACATCGGGGTGTACGAGTTTTGCTATCTTTCGGCACGAGGGGCACTCGCCGCAGGCGTCTCCCCCACTCTTGTCGCCAGTGCACTCCACGTATTGCGCAAAAGCCAACGCGAGCGGCAACGATCCGGATCCCTCCGCTCCAAGGAACAGCATGGCGTGTGGGGTGCGCCCCTCACTCGCCATGGAGATGAGGCTCGCCTTGACTGCCGACTGACCTATGATATCGCGGAAAAGCATAATGAAAAAGAAAACGACAACACTCCACCCTCCATGCGCACCGCCAAGGCTCAGCCTACGACAAAAAGATGCGTAAGAAAGGCAAATTATCCTCCAAAAGTAATGAAAATTTACACGTGAAAGAAATGCGCATAGTCCACAGTAGGGGGCTTGAGTATGATACCGCTGCGGCGTCATGGCATCTTTTGCCCTTTGAAATAAATAATATCCATACGAGATATGAGCACAGTAGCTACATTTGCGCAATCAAACCAAAGACAACAGGAGGAAACTATGTCCACAATTTTGTTTGACCGCGCAGTGTTCGGCCCTGTCAAAAGCCGCCGACTGGGCATTTCGCTGGGCATAAACTTATTGCCGGAGAACGGCAAGGTATGCTCATTTGACTGTCTGTATTGCGAGTGCGGCTACACCCGCGGCGCGGAGCCCAGTGGCAAACTGTCCACTCTACCGACACGTGCGGAGGTGGAGCGCAAGCTCGAGGCCACTCTGAAACAGATGGCGGCAAGAGGGGAAAGGCCCGACGTGATAACATTCGCCGGCAACGGAGAGCCGACCCTCAACCCCCAGTTCGCCAACATAATAGAGGACACGGTGGAGCTGCGCGACAGGCTTGCCCCCGAGGCCCGCGTGTGCGTGCTGACAAACGCGACGAGGCTGGGTGACGAAAGCGTGGTCAAAGCCCTCAGCATGACGGACGAGGCCATTCTGAAAATAGACTCGGGTCTTGAGGAGACCATAATGAGAATGGACCGCCCCGCGCCGGGCTACTCACTGCGCAGCGTTGTGGAGCAGATAAAGAAGGAGAAGGCGAGACTGGGCGACGCGCTTACAATACAGACCATGTTCGCCAGTTGGACGGACGGGCAGGGCGAGTATGACAACAGCCGCGAGGCCGACGTGGCTCCCTGGCTCGACATTGTGCGCGAGATAGCCCCGCCACGTGTGATGATATACACGATAGACCGTGAGACGCCGCTGAAAACAATGGCCAAGACCCCGCGCGAGGTGCTGGACAAGATAGCGGACCGTGCGAGGGAGATTGTGGACGAGGTGACCGTCTCTTACTAAGACGCGTATAACAAGGAACTCCCGCGCCTGGCAGCAACCTGGCGCGGGAGTTTTTTTGTTTGCAGTGCTATGCCGTAAAGCTATCAGCCGCGTATGATGCCGCGCTGCGAAGCCTTGACGAAGTCGACAATCTCGCGGACTATGTCGGTCTGCTCGAGCTCGGCTTGAATATTCTCGAGAGCCTGTGTGGTGTTCATCTTGCAAAGGTAGAGGCGGCGATAGACATCCTGGGCCTGGGCGATCTGGGCTGTGGTGTATCCGTGCCTTTTGAGACCGACGATGTTGAGCCCCTCGAAAGCGGCAGGCTCTCGGCCTATCATCGCGAACGGCGGGACATCCTTGCCGAAGCGTGTGCCGCCCTGCACCATTGCGTAGCGCCCGACGCGGGTGAACTGGTGGCAGAGCGAGCCTCCGCCTATGACGGCGAAGTCAGAGCACTCAACCTCGCCAGCGAACTGGCAAGCGTTCGACATTATGATGTTGTTGCCGAAAACGCAATCGTGGCCAATATGGCAATAGGCCATAATGAGGTTGTTGTTTCCGACGACGGTCTTGTTTCTTGAGGCCGTTCCACGGTTGATGGTGGCGCACTCGCGGATTGAATTATTGTCTCCGATCTCGCACGTGGTCTCCTCGCCCTTGAACTTGAGGTCTTGTGGAACGCCGCCTATCACGGCGTTCTGCGCGACACGGTTATTCTTGCCCATGCGCGTGCCCCAGCAGATGGTGGCTCCATTAAGAATCTTGCACCCGTCGCCAATAACGACGTTGTCCTCAATAGTGGCGAAAGGGCCGATCTCGACGTTATGCCCGATCTGCGCACCAGGATCCACACTGGCAAGCGGGCT
Organism: Bacteroidales bacterium; assembly: GCA_004552385.1. Taxonomy (GTDB): domain Bacteria; phylum Bacteroidota; class Bacteroidia; order Bacteroidales; family Marinilabiliaceae; genus W3P20-009. The sequence goes on from SFOL01000007.1 coordinate 24,635, forward strand.
TATTTTGCAATCGCTTGGAAAGCTCATAAAAAAAGGAATGTGTCTGAATACTATAGCTATATGAAGTTTGGGGCAAAGCTCACTTGACAGGGAACTCGGACATAAGCTGTCTTGCGAAGGCCGTGTTAGACCCGTGGCCTGAGCGAGTGGCTATGATTCGCCCCTTGATGGGGTAACCGACAAGGGCGAGGTCACCAATAAGGTCGAGCAGCTTGTGGCGCGCAGGCTCATTGGCGTATTTGAGGTCTCTGTCGTTCAGCACCCCGCTGGGGTGGATAGTGACATCCGCCCTGCCAAGTTTATTTGCCAATTCAGCCTTTTGCTCGGATGTCAGCCCACCCTCGACAAAGACGATGGCGTTGTCGAGGTCTCCGCCCTTGATGAGACCCATGTTAAGCAGTGGGGCAATCTCATGCAGGAAGACGAACGTGCGGCAGTCGTAAACCTCCTTGTACTCGCTGTCGAGATCCTCGATCTGCGCCCACTGGTTTGGGAGCGTCTTTGTGCCGTCGAACGCGATGCATACCGTGGCGGAGAAGTGGTCGTCGGGCATGGCGACGATGCGTAAACCCTTGTCCTTCTCCTCGTAGACGGCCTTGTGTGTTATCTCGAGGTATTTGCGCGTGGCGTTCTGCTCTTTGAGGCCCATGGCCAGAATGGCGTCGGTGAAAGGCTTAGCGCTGCCGTCGATGATTGGGACTTCGGGCCCGTCAAGCTCAATCCGGCAGTTGTCGACTCCGCAGGCCCTGAGCGAGCTCATGAGGTGCTCAATGGTTGATATGGTCTCCTTGCTGTCGCCCGTGAGGACCGTGCCGCGCTGGGTGAACGAGACACGCGTCGCCTCGGCCTTTATTTCAGGTTGTCCGGGCAAGTCGACACGTACGAAGCGGAAGCCGTAGTCGGCCGGTGCGGGTTTTATGGAGAGGTGGACGTAGGCTCCCGTGTGAAGGCCTTTGCCCTCAAACGCCGCGCTGCCGCTCAAAGTGGTCTGATTCATATGGGAAGCTGATGTGTAAGATCAGTTAATGTACGAGAAGAGGAAAGAGCCAGATGGTTATTTGCTCTCGTTCTGCCTGACGAGGTCGTCAATCTGCTTTTTGAGCTCGGGCAGATGTTTGAAGACGACAAAAGAGCGGGAGAACGCCTTGTAATCGAAAGCAGGCGAGCCGAAGAGCGTCTGCCCCGGCTTCTTGACGGAGCCTTGAATTCCGCTCTGTGCCGCTATGGTGGTCCTGTCGGCGATCTCAATGTGTCCGGCCACTCCGACCTGACCGCCAAAGACGCAGTGCGCTCCGACCTTGGTGGAGCCAGCCACACCCGTCTGCGAGGCGATGACCGTATCGTGGCCGATGACAACATTGTGCGCCACCATGATGAGGTCGTCGAGTTTGACGCCATGCTCAATCTTGGTGCAGCCCATTGTCGAGCGGTCGACGCAAGTGTTCGCCCCGATCTCGACATCGTCCTCGACGACGACTATTCCGACCTGCTCAATCTTGTGGTAGACACCATCCTTGTCGGGTGCGAAACCGAAGCCGTCGGCACCAATTACGACGCCCGCGTGGAGCACGCAACGCGCACCGATTTTGCATCCCTTGTAGATCTTGACGCCAGGGTAAATGACAGTTCCCTCGCCGATGGTGACCCCGTCGCCAATGTAAGCTTGGGGATAGATTTTGGCGCCGTCAGCCACTTTCGCCTTGTCGCCTATGTAGGCGAAGGCTCCGATGTAGACATCCTTGCCGACCGTGGCGTCGGGGCTGATGAACGAAGGCTGCTCGATTCCGACCTTCTGCGGCTGCAACTGCTGGTAGAGCGCGAGGAGTTTAGCCAAGCTCTCGTAGGCGTTAGCCACCTTTATCATGGTGGCGTTGACGGGCTGCGAGGGGTTGAAGTCGGAGTTCACAATGATGACAGAGGCTTTCGTTGAGTAAACGTAGTGCTCATATTTGGCGTTGGCGAAAAAGGTGAGCGTATGCGGACGCCCGTCCTCGATTTTAGAAACGTCGTTGACCGTTATGTTGGGATCGCCTACTATGACGCCGCCGAGCATGTCGGCAATCTGTTGCGCTGTGAACTCCATGTTTCTGCTTGTTAATCCTACCTTGTTTTATAGAAACTTCCAAAGTTATATAAATATTCCCGATATTAAAAGCTAAGCACCTGTGGCGCCGGGGACGGGAGAATATTTTAGCCCGGGCCTAATACTCATCCCAACGCGGGAGGCTGATGTAGAAACGCCGGTCGGCGTTGCCCAGCGTCTCGAGCCTCATCATGTCGCTTGCCTGTGATATGTCCTTGACGCTATGGTCTCTGAAAATGATGTTAATATGGTCGATGCCAATGTTATATGTCCGGCTACTTACTTGCCCCGTGCGGACGAGGTATTCAGCCGCTCCCGCGTCCAGATCAAGCAGACGCTCGGCTCTACAGCGTTCAGCTTCGACACGTTCAGCGGAGACAGGTTCTCGGCTCATCTCAATGTGGAAAAGCCGCCTGTCGACAAGGCTGCGCGAGAGGAACGCCAATAGCTTGTCGTCGGACCGGGCCCAACATTTCAGGGCGACGTTGACGTCGTCATCGTCAATATCGCAGAAAAGCGGGAGGACGCCGGGGTCGGAGCGCAACCTGTCCTCATCTATGTCGTTTGCGAGGAAGAAGAGGAGCGGCTTTGAGGCCTCAATGTCGCCACCTTGCCGCAGGACGTTCCTGGCGCGCCTGACTGCCATGCGCAGCATCTCCTCGGCGGCCACTACGGTCTTGTGAAGATAGACCTGCCAATACATGAGCCTGCGCGCCACGAGGAAATCCTCGATCGTGTATATACCCTTGGCCTCGATGCCGAGGTGGCCGTCGGGGGTGACGTCGAGCATCTTGATGATCCTGTCGGCGCCGACGGCCCCCTCAACCACTCCGCTGAAGAAGCTGTCCCTCTTGAGGTAGTCGAGCCTGTCCGTGTCCAGCTGGCTGGATATGAGCTCATGAAGGAACGGTCGGCACCTTCCCGCGAAGATGTTGATGCAAAGGTCGAGCCCCCCACCCATCTCACTGTTGAGCCTCTCCATAATGAGGTCGGACACGACCTCGTGGTCAACATTGACCATAAGGTGCTCGAGCGCGTGCGAGAAGGGGCCGTGGCCGACATCGTGCAAGAGTATTGCGGCGAGAGCCGCCCTCTGCTCCCCCTGTAGGACGAGGACGCCTTTGGAGCTTAGCGTGTCGAGGGCAAGCTGCATGAGGTGCATGGCCCCCGTGGCGTGCTGGAAGCGCGTGTGCTGCGCGCCAGGATAGACGAGCGACGTCATGCCGAGCTGCCTTATCCGCCTAAGGCGTTGGACCCATGGGTGCGAGAGGAGTCGCAGCAGGAGGTCGTCGTCGATGGTTATGAAACCGTGTACGGGGTCATTAATTATCTTTTGTTTCATAGGCTACTCAATGCCAAGCTGATCGCACTCGGCCCTCACCCTGTCGGCCAGTACAAACACATGTCCCTCGGAAATGCCATGTGAGAGCAGGATGTCCTTATTGTCATTGATGATCGCGATGGCCGCGGCGCATCCTTTCTCCTTGGCCACGGCAACAAGCATATCCTTGGCTTGCGAGAAGCAGAGCGTGACGGCGGAATAAATAGCAGAGATGGCGAGCGTGGCGGACGAGCCTACCTCCGCGAGGCCGGATATCTTCTCCTTGGCCTCGTCATCGCGGCCGAGCAGAAGCAGGCATCGTGCGACGCCGCAGGCGGCCTCCACGTTCGACGGTTCGGCCTCGGCAATGCTTTTATAATATTGCATGGCGGCATCATAACGCCGCAGGCTGATGTTGCACGAGGCGGCGATGAAGAGCATTTTGCTATCGGCCTTACCGAGCTCGTTGGCGCGCTCCACGACGTAGGCCGCCGCGGCATACCTGCCCAGGCCGGCATAGCACTCGGCGAGCACCCTCTTGGTCCATATGTCCGAGTCGTCAATTATCTCGGCGCGCCTGAGCTGCTCTATGGCATCCTCATCCCGACCAGCCTTGATGAGGCAATATGCGTATTTGCGGATTATGGCTGCATCGGACGCGCTGTCGGCGCCGCTCCGCTCACAAAGCGAAGAGAAGACCTTCAACGCCTCGGGCCAGCACTCGAACTTGACAAGAAGCGAGCCGAGCTTGTCTTGATGAGAGTCTGAAGGGAATATATGATAGACGGGTCCGCCCTCAATGACGTCGGTGAGACTGGAGAAAACAGGCGTGTAGCCGAATTCGTCGGGTCTCAGCTTCCAGGCCCTGTACAGATCTTTGACAAAGCCGTCGGCGGCCACGAGCTCGGACGACATTGCCGGTGGGCAGGTCTCGCCGGCGCATGACAGGGCGTCGGCAGACAGCTCGGCATTCTTAATGGCCTCACATAGCTTTTGTGAGAGCTCCTGGCTGGCGGTCTTGAAGCTGAAAGTGAGCGAGTATTTATCAGAGTCGGGCAGAGCGGACAGCGCCGCCACAGATTTCAAGACATCGTCCTTGTCATCGAAATGAGCGACGGAGTCGGTCACCTCGGCATCGGAAGGGTCGAACGGGCGCAGCCAGTGCAGAAAGGAGTTGCGGAAGAATGGGAAGTCCTTCATATTCTTCATTGAATGGTATCCGACATCGATTCCCATTTGCTTCCACTGTTCGAGCCTTGCGAACTTGTCCAGGATGGCTTTTTGCCTGAAGCCGAAAATCTCCTGCGCCTCGTCTTCCGACAAAGTGATGGAGACTCCCGCGTCTCCGCTGACCTTCTTACGATCAATGATCGCCTTTATCAGGTTGCCGACGATATTGTTGACCTCTCTGACAACATCGGCGTTGAGGAGCTGGAACACGATGTCGACCATACGCGCCTTGGCGAACAAGACAAAAACCGAGCGCAAGAGCAGCGCGGCGTCGCTGCCGGAATCCTCGACAAGGTCGTCGAGCTCATCGAGAAGGACTTTGTCGGTCATCCACCTTCGCGGCCACGAGATCATATCGGCAATGAGCGCCACGGCGCACCTGCCCTTGACGGCAGGCTCAAGCCCACCCATGCGCAGAGCCGAGATGAGCGAGAGAGCCAGATGCCTGTCATGTCGTGACATAATGTTGTGGCACAAAGCGCTGACGGCGTAAGCCCTGTGCAGTTCGGGCAGCTCGTGATCATTTATGAGCGAATTGAAAATGGCCTTGGCCTCATGCTCGGCGATTTTCTGCGCATCGAGTACCCGGCAAAGAGGCTCTATGACCTCGAAACCGTCAGAGCCTACGAGCGCCATCTGCTTATAGTCGGCGATGAGCGCGGTGATGTCCGACACGGGAGAGCAAGAGTTGGCCAAGGTGCGGATGCGCACCGGCACGTCGGGCGTGGCTGCGGCTATGACAAGGCTGAGGTTGTCCGCCATGTCGTGCAAATTCTCCCTCATGCGAGAGAAGAGAGTGTCAAGATCTGGGACAACACACCCGTCCACCATGCTGTCAGTCATCAGTTTGCACTCACTCCTCATATATTGCAAATTAGTGACGACCAGCGACAGGTCGGCCTTGACGTTGGCCGACTTGACAAACTTGATGGCCTCGTCGTAGGCCCTGATAAGCGAGCCTTCGAGAATCGCCTCGCGCATCTTGGCCTCGGGGGCCCATGGTTGAGAATTGTCCATAGGGCGTATGGTTTGTTGTGTGCGACAGTTACTTTTTACGTCCGAAGTCGGCCGGTATCTCGCCCCACAGGTCCGTCGGCCATTTCACAATCGGGTTAGCGACCCCGTTCTGGGCGAGCCATGCCTCCGCCCTTCTCACGACGTCGAGAAGCTCGGCGGTACGCGGTGTTGGGATGAGCTTAGTTTTGCACTTCCCCTGCCTGACCCACCCGATGGCTATCATGGAGTCGGAGTAGACTGTGACGTCGGTATGGCCGGCGGACTTGAGCCTCGCGAGCCCCTCGACGATTGCGAGGAACTCGCCTATGTTGTTTGTCCCGACCTCGTATTTGTGATGGAAGAAGACCTTGTTGTCCCAAAGCGAGACTCCGCGATATTCCATTACACCGGGATTTCCCGCGCACGCGGCATCGACCGCGATGGCGAGTTCGAGAGGCTTGTCGGTATCGGGACGCGGCTCAGCGCGCCTGTGAGTGATGAATGCGGGCAATGGCGGAGGCTCCGCGGCGAACGCCGCCTCGGCCTCCTCACGCGTCTTGAACCCTTTGAAACGCGCGCCGTCAAAGCCGTCGATCTGGGCCTTGGCTGAAGCCCAGTCGGGATAAATGCCCGGCGTGCGCCCTTTCCAGACTACGTAATGTTTGCCTGCCATGCGAATAGTTTACTGAGTTGACATAACAAAGATAGCTCGAAAAGGCGGGCTGCCCCACCCCTTCGAGCCATTATTTTGCGCAATGAGGCGCCCTGGCCTACAGATGCAGCCGGCGCATCAGAACTTCTCGACGATTATGGCCAAATTGCTCGTGAACATCTTGATGGCCATAGCCAAAAGGACGACACTGAAGAACTTCTTCATGATGTAGATGCCATTGCGTCCGATCAGGTCATGTATGTAGGCCGCACCCTTGAGCACGATATAGATGAAAATGACGTTGAGCAGAAGGGCTATGACAACGTTGATTAACGAATATTCGGCCTGGAGCGAGAGAATGGTGGAGAAAGAGCCAGGGCCGGCCAGCAGGGGGAACGCCAGCGGGACGATCGACGCCGACTTGGGCCCGTCTTGCTTAAAGAAGTCGGCTCCGAGAAGCATCTCAAGGCCGATGATAAAGAGCACGATGGCTCCGGCGAGAGCGAACGAGTTAATGTCGACCCCATAGAGGGAGAGAACCGCCGGACCTACAAACATGAAGACCAGCATGAAGGCAAGCACCACAACCGAAATCTGCAGTGCATTAATCTTGATTCCTTTCTCACCGATTGACAGCACGATAGGCAGAGAGCCGAGGATATCCATAACGGCCATTAGCACAAAAGTTGCCGAGAGTGTCTCGCGAAAATTGAAATCCATAGTTTTGTCGTCTTTCTTGATTGTTGTTATTTACTAATACAAAGTTATAGTATTTGATTATGAAAAATAACAGACACGTATGGATAGTTGAATGAAAAAAGCACCCCGCTTTCGCGGGGTGCAAGGAAGGTTGTTTTTTTTGGGGGGCTCAAGTCGCGCTACAAGACTCCGATCTTCACTGAGAGGAAGAGCAAGACGTAGCCGATGAGCATTCCGAACACGCCGATGATGATGCCGCTCTTGGCCATATCGGACTGCTTGATGACACCCGTGGCGTAGGCGAGCGCATTAGGCGGCGTGGAAATCGGGAGCGCCATGGCGAGCGAGGCGCAAAGAGCGACGCCGATAAGCATTGTCTCGGCACCACCGAACGCCGTGAGCACGTCACCCATGCCCGTGGCGATGGCCGCCAGAATGGGGATAAGGAGTGCCGCCGAGGCCGTGTTGCTCATAAAGGTGGACATGAGGTAGCAGATAAGTCCTGAGCCGAGCAAGACGATGAACGTAGGCCATGAGGCGAAAGGTATGGAGTCGACCATGTGCTCGGCGAGGCCGCTTCCCTTAAGCCCGACGCCAAGGGCGAAGCCTCCAGCCACAAGCCAGAGGACATCCCAATTGATCTCCTGCAACTCCTTGCGCCCCATGACGCCCGTGACGGTGAAAACGGCCAAGGGTATCATTGCCACGCAATTGCTGTTGATGCCAGTGACGCTGTCGAGCAGCCAAAGAACCACGGTGACGGCAAAAGTCACATAGACAATAAGAGCCTGGGTGTCGTTACGGAACTTGCCCTCGATGTCAATGGAGATAGTCTTCTTCTTGAACGGGAAGAGCTTGAGCAGGAGGAGCCAAGAGAGGCCGAGAATAATGACCATGACCGGCACCATGGCGAGCATCCATTGCCCAAAACCGATCCCACCACCAAGTTCGGCATGCTCGGTAAGGTATCTGATGGCTATGGCGTTAGGAGGCGTGCCGATGGGCGTGCCGATGCCACCCACGTTGGCGGCAATGGGAATGCCGAGAGCCATGGCGATGCGCCCCTTGCCCTCGGTGGGCAGCTGCGCCAGGATGGGTGCGACGATGGCGAGCATCATGGCCGCAGTGGCGGTGTTGCTCATGAACATGGAGAAGACGGCCGTGACAATCATGAAGCCGAGGAGCACAATCTCGCTCTTGTTGCCAAAAGGCTTGAGCAGGACTCGGGCGAGGTTGACGTCAAGGCCGACTTTGGTGGCTCCAATGGCAAGGGCGAAGCCGCCCATGAAGAGCATTATGATCGGGTCGGCGAAAGACGCCATGATAGACTTGTGGCTTATAACCTGGCCAAATAGCGGGTTTGAGACATCTTTTAGAGGGGCGAACATGCTGTCTGAGACAGTGACGATCATCATGACAATAAGAGCGATGGATGTGGTCCAGATGGGTATGGGTTCGAAAATCCACATGAGCGCGCCAAAAACGAAAAGGGCAATGACGCGGTGCTCAACCACGGTCAGGTTCTCCATGCCGAAAGCGGCGTCTGGCATGAACCAGATAATCAGCATAGCCGCAATGGCTATGAGGAGCTTGATCAGTTTTTGTTTATCCATCACTTCTGTTTATAAACTAGTTCTTTTGTTCTGGCTATCACGTGCGGCGATAGCCAAGTATTAAATTATATTACTAAATTAACAAAAAGAGAAACATATTAGCCGATCATGGCAGGAAATGTAATGCTTAAAACGGCAGCAAGAAGCGCAAGGCTCTCATAAACATTGGCGTAACGAGGAGCCTAATCATATAAGCTTCACGAACATACAACAAGCCACGTCAATTCGGAACTCCACAAGCGAGAAGCAGGCGGCGAAGAACGGCGGTATAACTTTTTAATAATTGCGGCAATCGCACTCCAATTGCTTAAGGATGGCGCATCGCCAGAGATTCAAAACAGTAGGGGGCTATGGCACAGGGCGCAGACGGCATCCATTGACACAGGGCGAAAAATCGTGCGGGGGAAAAGGTAGACTATGACTTCAATAACAGATGGAAGCAAGCGACATAAGAAAGCGCCCGTCGCAGACCAGAAGCAGGTCGGGCGACGGGCGTATGCTCAAAAGGCTAAGCAATGAGCCTGCCTACTTTACCGTGTCGTCCATTATGGCCCTGGTGGCTCCGAGCATGCTCCGGCAATAGTCTCCGGCAGCCTTGCCCGCCGCATGAAGGGCATCGGGGTCGGTAAAGAAACGTGAGATGATCTTCTCAAAGTCCTCGCCTGAGGCTATGGAGAAACCGCCGCCGCAATCTATGAGATCCACGGCCTCCTTGAACTTGAGGTGGTTGGGGCCGAAGATGACAGGAAGCCCATAGATAGCAGGCTCAAGAGTGTTGTGAATGCCGACACCAAAACCGCCTCCGACGTAGGTCACCGAGCCATACCTGTAAATTGACGAGAGGATGCCAATGGTGTTGACGACAAAGACCTTGGCCGATGCGAGGTCGGCTCCCTGCGCATCCGTGAAACGGACGTAGGGCACTCTGAGTTTTGCGCACAGAGAATCAACTCTTTGCTTGTCAATCTCGTGCGGGGCGATAACGAGCTTTGCGTCAACATCCTGACGATTTATGAATGAGAGGAGGATATCCTCGTCGGGCGGCCAAGTGCTGCCGGCCACGATGACCTGATGCGCGCCGGAGACGAAAGCCTTGACAGAGTCAACCTCTTTCGCACTGTCGGCGATCTGCCTGACGCGGTCGAAACGCGTGTCGCCGACGACGCTGCAATTCTCCACGCCGATGCCTTTCAGGAGTTCGGCAGAGACCTTGTCTTGGACATAGATGTGAGTGAAGAAAGTCAACATATTCCTGAACCAATCTCCCCAAGTTGAGAAGAAGGGCTGTTGCTTCCTGAAAATCATTGAGATGCCGTAGAGGGGAATGCCACGCTTCTTGACCTCCTTGAGGAAGAAGTGCCAAAACTCGTATTTGACGAAATAGACCGCAGTCGGGTTTATGGCGTCGATGAAGCGTTTAGCGTTTGCCGGCCCATCGGCGGGGAGGTAGCAAACGAGGTCGGCCATCGCGTAGTTCTTGCGGACCTCGTAGCCGGAAGGGGAGTAGAACGAGAGCACTACCTTTTGATCGGGGTGTTTCTTCTTAATGGCCTCGATAAGCGGGCGCCCTTGCTCAAACTCGCCCAAAGAGGCTGCGTGGACCCATATAGTCCCGCCCTGGTTGTTAAAGCCACTCAGCTTGCGCCACGTCTCGCTGCGACCTGCGCAAAGAAGCCTCGCCTTTTCGTTAAAGAGCGAGGCCAGGCGGACGCAAAGTCCGTAAACCCACATCCCGAGCAGGTATACGGCCGATACGATTTTCATAAGTAAGAAGTTAATATACAGATATATAAGTAAAAGAAGACGAGAGGAACAAATGGCGCGCACGTCATACCCATGGCTCAAAGCCGATTATTGAGATGTCGTCGGTCTGCTCGATGTTTC
>SFOL01000050.1 GCA_004552385.1 Bacteroidales bacterium
GTTGCAGATGAGGGTGCTGAAAAGCATCTCGGAGAAACTGTTCCCTGGCGGGACGCTGATCCTCGGCAAGCAGGAGGATCTGCCTCTTAAGGCGGGTACCGTCTTCAGCCGCTCTGGCGTCTTCTATAAGAAAAAATAGTTGCCATGCTCTTGACCACCAACGAACTGAGGGAAATAGAGGCCACACTTGCTGAGAGGCTTAAGGTGGACTACTCCAAATACTCCGACGACTTTTTCCGTCGGAGGCTGGCCTATGTCTTTGAAAAGATGCACTTCCACAGGGTGCAGGACCTCTACGCCGCTCTCGGGTCGCTTGTCTCCTCCGACGAGATATCTTATTATCTCGCCGTGCCGCAGACGGAGCTTTTCCGTGCCCCCTCCTTCTGGCGAAGGCTCATCAAGAGCTTGGCTGACGGCTGCGGTAAGAAGGTCTGGCTGCCCTGCCTCACCAGCTACCACGAGCTCTACAGCCTCGCCGTGGCTCTCGACCTCGCAGGGTGCGATGACGTTGATGTGGTTGCCAACGTCTTGAGCGACAGGACTATCGCGGAATGCCGTTCTCTCCGCGTCTCGAAGCATGACGACGACCATAACCGTTCGAATTTCGAGCGTCTCGAGTCGGCCGCGGCTTATGACGACTATGTGGTCAAGTCGGCTGACGGGCTTTCGCTCCGCGACGGCATGCTCGGGCGGGTCACTTTCCGCAACGGATGGTTCCTTAACACGCCCGATGAGAAGTACGACGTGGTTATATGCCGCGACGTCACGCTCGCCTATAGTGAGAAGCTGACCCGCCAGGCTGTGGCCAAGCTCGTCGATTCGCTCGCCGGGCCGGAGGCTGTCCTCGGCATCGGAGTCATGGAGAGGCCTCTCGGATCTGAGGAGCGTTTGGACTGCTCACTCAGCGCCGATGGCTTTTACAAACTGATAAAATAACCCTCATTCCCCGCAAGTCTTATGGCAGATTTCCGCGCAGTGGTCATTGGCGGTTCGGCCGGCAGCTATGCCGTCGTGTCAAGAATTTTGGCGGCCCTGCCTGTCGATTACCCCGTGCCTGTAATTGTTTGCATGCATCGCCTCAAGCATGTCAGGGCGGGTTTTATCGAGGCTCTCAACGAACGGTCAAACCTTAATGTCGTTGAGCCGTATGATAAGCAGGTGATCGAGAGGGGCAACGTCTATGTGGCACCCGCCAACTACCACATGTTCATTGACTACTTCGGCTCTGTCTCGCTCTCGGTCGAGGATCAATACCTCTTCTGCCGCCCCGCCATCGATTACACGCTCGAGTCGGCCGCCAAGGCCTGGAGGTCGAAGACAGTGGGCGTAATCCTGACAGGCGCCAACCAGGACGGTGCCAAAGGCTTGAAAGCCATAGCCGACGCTGGTGGCTACACCATCGTTCAGGACCCCAAGACTGCCGATGTGCCGACAATGCCGCAGGCCGCCCTGAGGCTCTTGAAGCCGGACGCCATCCTCTCCCCACAGGAGATCATTACTTTCTTAAAGTCTATCAACTGACATGCCCGTTTGGATTGCCAACATAAAGAAAAGGCTTGAGCGTTATATACACGTGACCGCGGCGTCTTTCAGCTTTGACGCTGCGACGCTCCGGCGACACGTCTGCGAAAGCCTGAAGAAAAGTCGGGCGTCGCTTAGGCGTGTCGGCCTGAAGGTCTGGATATGGTTCTGCGGCGTCATACGCAAGATTGACGAGATGCCCATACTCGTCAAGATGCAGCTGGCGCTGCTCACCATCATTCTTTTCTTCATCTTCTGGCAATTCATTGCCTACGAGATGAGCCAGACCACTTTCATAAGTGTCAACATCATTATGGCCGTGTGCCTCACGTCTGTCTCTTCCATCGTATCGATACGCTCACAAAAGGGTATTGAGGAGTTCCGAAAGATGAACAACGAGCTCAAAGTCGACCTCGAGCAGAGAGATGCGGAGCTCGACAGGCTCAAGAATGACCTCTTTGAACTCAGAAACAAGAACAGGAGGCAGAACGCCATCGAGAAAGGCTCAGTCAGGTTCGTCGAGACGGTGCGCAAGATGAAGGCCAAGGCCGCACCCGACGCTGAGCCGCTCCAGTATCTGATCGACGCCGTCGGCGTCTGCTTCGACATTACGGGCGCTGTAGCGTTTATGCGCAAGGACGATGAGGCCGGGGGCGGGAATGTATGCCGGCAGGATGCCCAAGCCGAGGCGGGTCAGGACGACGCGCAAGGGCTGTTCACCCTGGCCGGCCGTTTCGGGCTCTCTGACGAGCCGCCGACCGAGCTCTTCTCGGCAGGTGACGGGATACTCGGCCAGGTGGTGGTCTCTGACAAGACGCTTACGCTTGAAAAAGTGCCCGCTGACTATCTGACCGCGCTCTCCGGACTGGGGCGAAGCAGAAACATCAACGTCTACGTCCTCCCGCTCACCAAAGCGGAGACCGGCAGGGTCGAGGCCGTCATTGAGGTGGCAAGTTTTGAGAAATTGAAGATTGTTGACGCATGGGAGGCCATTGAGCAGCAATTGCGCGACGTTATATAGTGTTCCTTACTGATGAACAAGAACAAGAAGATTAGGGTTAGCTGGGGAAACTTCTCCCCGAGCGGGTTCTCCGAGCTGCAGTGGTATGTGGCCCTGGGAATCGTGGTGGCCACCCTGCTCATCGGATGGACGAGTATGATGGGCCTGCTGGGCTTCAACGTCTCCCTCCATAATATCCTATACCTCCATCACTACTTTTTCGTCTGGGTCTTCGACCTGTGCGTGCTGGCTGTTCTTGCCGCCATCCTCTACATCTCAAACTTCAAAGCCAAGAAGCTCAGCGAGATGCGCGATGAGATTGACGGGTTGCGCTCGACAATCAAGGAGAGCATCATCATGGCCGACAACATTCGTGAGGGACATGACGTCGACAGCCGCACAGCCCGCAAGTCCGACATCGGGCGTACGCTTCTCAATCTTGGCCAGAGCCTCCATGACAGCCGAGAGAAGGAGACTTTCGCGAACTGGGTCTCAAAGGGTAAGGAGACCATATCCGACATCCTGCGCGCCAACACGCGCATTGACGACCTCGCCGAGGCCACCATCGAGGGGCTCATATCTTATTGCAATGCCGTCCAGGCCGCTTTCTACCTCCTCGACGGAGACAAACTGCGCACCGTCACGCAATACGCGTATGACCGTAAGAGGTACGAGAAGGTCGAAATAAAGGTGGGCTACGGCCTCATCGGAGCCGCGGCCTACGAGAAGCAGCTCATCTACCGGACCGAGATACCCGACGACTACTTCACCATCTCGTCCGGGCTCATCGGCAAGAGCCGACCCAAGTCTCTGCTCATAATCCCACTCAAGCAGGAGGAGGAGGTGCAGGGCGTCATCGAGGTCTCGTTTTTCCAAGATAAGCTGCCGCAACACTATATGCTCCTGGCCGAGGAGGTCGGCAACATTGTCGGAAGCACGCTCTATAACCTTAAGATAAACGAGCGGACCGAGAGCCTTCTCCGTGAGTCGCAGCAGATGACCGCAGCTCTCCGCAAGAACGAGGAGCAGCTCAACGAGAATGCGAGGGAGATGCGCGAGGCGAAAGAGAACCTCGAGATATCCAACTCCGAGCTCAACAGCAAGATTGAGGAGATCAAGGCGCAGCAGAAAAAGCAGGACGCCATGCTTTCCAACGCTTCCGAGTTCATCTCCATCTACGACAAGGACCGCGAGGTCGTTTACGAGAGCCCCTCAATGAAACGAATCCTCGGCTACGGACCCGATGAGGACATCCACGGCATGGACGAGGAGTGGATGATGCCCACGAGTTTCAAGAAGGTCCAGAAGATGTTCGACTATCTTCTCTCCACGCCAGGAGGCGAGACGAAGATCGAGTACACCTACCTCAAGAAGAACAACGAGAGGATTTACCTCGAGACGCAAGGAAAGAACCTTATCCACGACCCCGCCATCCGCGGTCTCATTTTCAACACGCGGGATGTCACCGAGCGCAAGATGCGTGAGAACGAGGAGAAGAAGACCGGCCGCATGAAGTCTCTTTCCGAGAATTCGCCTGACGTCATCATCCGAACCTCGCTCAAGGGCAAGATCCTCTACGCCAATCCCGCTGCCGCAAAGTTCCTATCCATAAGCTCCAGCGACAAGGTCAAGGACAAGGCGTTCGTCGAACTGCTTGACGACGAGCCTTTCCGCAACTTCGTGGCCGACACGCTCAAAGGAGCTAAGAGGAGCAAGAGGCAGGAGACCGCCGAGATTGAGCTCGGCGACAAGGATAAGCTCTTCAAGGAGGTGAAAGCCATACCCGAGATGGACGAGAACGGAAGCGTTGACTCCGTCCTCTTCACGGTCCATGACGTCACCGAGATCAAGAAGCTCGAGCAAGAGGCTCAGAAGGCGCGCGAGGACGTCATGAGCTCCATCAACTACGCCAAGCGCATCCAGTTCGCACTCCTTCCCGAGGAGCAGGAGCTGCAATCCTTCTTCCCAAACTCCTTTATGTTCTACAGGCCGAAGAACATCGTCTCGGGAGACTTCCCATGGTCTTACCACAAGGACGGGATCACTTACGTGGCCGTCGTCGACTGCACTGGCCACGGCGTGCCGGGCGCACTGCTATCCATCATCGGATACCTGCTGCTCAGCAATATTGTCACCAACCATCCGGAGCTCAACCCCGCACAGATTCTCGACATGCTCCACGAGGCCGTGCGCGACGCGCTCAAGCAGAAGACGAGCGAGGCCAACGCAGGAGACGGCATGGACCTCGCGCTCATCCGTATCAACCCCGCCGAGCACGAGATCCAGTTCTCGGGAGCGCACAGGCCTCTCTACTATCTCCATAGGGGGCGTCACGGACAGTTCGACTCGGGCGACGACGCCATATTCCAGGAGTTCGAGGCCACGCGTAAGGGCATCGGCGGAAAGCCCCTGCCCAATGGACGCAAAGAGAAGCCTTTTGAGAACAACGTCATAACATACGAGACGGGAGACCGCATTTTCGTGTTTTCAGACGGCCTGCCAGACCAGCTGGGCGGTGAGGAGCATAAGAAGTTCTTCACCAGGAGGGTCAAGGAGTGGCTCGCCAGGAACGTCAACGAGTCAATGTCCGCCACGAGCAAAGACCTTGTCAAGACTTTCTATGACTGGAAGGGGACTGACAAGCAGGTCGACGACGTGCTTCTTATTGGTGTAGAGTTGTGACAAGGTTTATCACCACATATAGAAAAATCGACGATTATGGCCAAATCCTTCTCAAGCAACAGGTTCCTCGAATACGCCTATAGCATATTTCAGAGCCTCCCGACAAAGGTGGTCAACGTGTTCTATGTGGGCGACGTGACCCCGGCCGTGACGCGTAACTTTACCATCGCGACTGAGGAGAGCCTCCTGCGCCAGGACGAGAGCGGCCCGGTGCAACGCAAGGTCTTCAACGTCATGGTCGAGGCTTTGCAGAACATCAGCCGACACGCCGACCTTATCACGTCCGACCCCGACGAGATGCGCAGGGGCGTTGTCATAATCAGCCACTCCGACGAGGCGTACAGCATCGTGACCGGCAACCTCATAAGGTCCGACAAAGTGCCGCAGCTCAGAGAGAGGCTTGACGACATAAACGGGATGGATAGGAGTCAGCTCTCCGCTGCCTATCGCGAGCAGATTACAAATGGCCATATTAATGAGAACGGTGGCGCCGGTCTTGGCTTTATTGACATCGCCAAGAAGAGCGGTAACAAGATTGACTACCGTTTCCATGAGATCGGCGACGAACTGCCGGGTTTCTCATTCTTCCTCTCCATCTGCACCATTGTGCGTAAATAGAAACCTTCCGACAGATGCCCGTGGTCCGTATCGAATCCCTCTCACACCCTGGTCTTGAGGTCTTCAGCCGACTCACTGAGGCGCAGTTGCGCAACAAGCTCAACCCCGCTGAGGGCCTTTTCATAGCTGAGAGCCCTAAAGTCATCAAGGTGGCGCTCGCTGCCGGATATGATGCTGTGTCGCTCCTTACGGAAGAGCGTCATCTTTACGCCGACGCGGCCGACATTGTAGCGTCCCTCCCTCCTGACGTCACCGTCTTCACGGGGCCGCGTGAGCTTCTCGCGTCGCTTACGGGCTACACTCTTACTCGAGGCGTGTTGTGCGCCATGAGGCGTAAATCTCACCCCCCTGTCGATGAACTTTGCCGCGGCAAGAGGCGGGTCGTGGTGATTGACGGTGTGGTCGACGCCACAAACGTGGGTGCTATTTTCCGTTCGGCGGCCGCACTTGGCATGGATGGCGTGCTCGTCACGTCCGACTCTTGCGACCCTCTTAACCGCCGCGCGGTCAGGGTCTCTATGGGGTCCGTTTTCCTCATCCCGTGGACGTGGATTGACCATCCGGTCTCTTCCCTTTCCTCGCTCGGGTTCAAGACTGTCGCTATGGCACTGACCGATAATTCCGTGACCCTCTCGGACCCTGCGCTGCTCTCAGAGCCCCGCCTCGCAATTATTATGGGGACAGAGGGCGATGGCCTGCCTGCCGAGGCGATAGAGTCTTCCGACTATGTCGTGCGCATTCCGATGGCCTATGGTGTCGACTCTCTCAATGTGGCTGCGGCTTCGGCTGTGGCTTTTTACGCGTTGGGGGTGAACTCTTAACGCGCGTTCTTTTCCCTTCACCGGACACTCGCCATATTCTCCCCCTGCGTGGCATTAGTCTGTCTATCCGTATCCATTTGAGCCATTCATAAAACATAAAGACGAAGCCCCCTCCCGACATTATTCGGGAGGGGGCTTCTGTTTTTTAGTCAAGCCTTTGTTCTACATGCTGAAGTTGACGCCTAACGTGTAGAGGCCGCCAATCTTGTCGCAGTATATCATCTCCTGTTTGTCGTTGTTGAACAGGTTGTTGGCGTTAATGAAGAACTCGACGTTGTCGGCGGGCTTGTAGCCAAGCTTGAGGTTGAGCGTGAACTTTGCGTCAAGCTTTGTATATTCGCTATTAGCCAGCCCGCATGAAGCCATTGCCTCGGAGTATGTGGTGTTATATGTCCTTTTGCCTATGTAGTTAGCGTAGGCTGATACGTTCAGCTGGCTTATGGGCTTGTATATTAAGCCTATCATGCCATAGACGCTTGGGGTCGCCTTGTGCTTGTGCCCATTGGTCAGCTCCGGCTGCACCGTCTCGGTTGCGCCGCAGTCGTAGTAATTCTCGCCCGACGTCTTGCGGCTCAAGACTCCGTAGCGCATGGCGTAATACATTGAGAGCGGGTTGCTTACGACAGCTGTGCCTCCGTCGGGTGTCGTCACTGTGACATCCGCATTTCCGTTTTTGCTATACGAGTTGAGCAGGAATTTCTCCACGTCGTCTCTTTGCGCGTCAGTCCAGTTTGTCCATCCGGTCTGGTCGCGGAAAGCGTAGAAGTCTGCGTAGTTGAATGCGTCTTTCGCGTAGCCAGTCTTCCTCATCTCACCTTGCACGAGTTCCGTGACGGCTGCTCTCGTGGTCTTGGTAGCTATCTCCATCTGTGTCTTTATGTTGGAGTGCTGCTTGTAGGTGTAGAAGTTGTCCACTTTGGTGCTTTGGACGTTGGCGTTGAGCTTAAGTATCAGTTTGCTCGAGACGATCCAGTCGAGGTTGATGCCAAGCCCCATTTGGTATACCTTATATGGCAGGTTCTGATACTCGAACGTGGTGTATGTGTCCATAGACCCCATCAGCTTGTTCACCATGGAGTTGGCAATAGCCTGCATCTCGGCTTGGAAGGCGGCGGGGTCACTCTGGTAGAGCTCGATGAGGCGTTTCATGAGCTCGGGATCCTTCGTAAACGCGTTCTTGGCGGCGCCAAATTGCGATGCCGAGATGGTGTAGGCCGACTTGCTCGTGATGATTGCGCCGTAGTCCTTGCTCTTTGAGAGGTAGAACTCCGCGTCGAGCAGAATGCGCGGCGTGGGTTTCCATCGGTAGCCGAGCTCGATGTTGTCGAGGCTCATGAGGTCGGCCTTGTCGCTGCCTTTGTAATACATTATTGAGGGGACTGACATGCCTGTGCGGTACTGGGTCATGTCCACGCTCGTGTTTATCATGTTCGGTCCGCGGAACGCGTGGCCAACGGAGAGGCGTATGAAGTTTGCTTCGTTAAACTTGTATGACGCCGCGGCGATGTATGACGTGTTCCACTTGTCGGGCTTGCTGGTCTTGTCGGCTCTTACGGCGCCAGTGAGGCCGAAACCGTTATGCTGCCAACGCGCCTGCAGGCCTGGCGAGACCACCGATATGCTCGTGTGTCCGCCAAGGAGGCCGATCTTCTCGGGCGCATGGCTGGGTGACTCCACGGCGTAGTCGTCGTAATACATGTAGTTGTATGCCACTCCGGGACGGAGGCTGACCTCGCCGAGGTGGAAGTTATACTCGGCCATGACGTTTGTCGTGTTCGACTTGAGTTTGTAGCCCGGGACACCTTTTGTAAAGTCTTGCGGCCCGCCTGTGTAGTTGGCCAGCACTCTCAGGTCTCCGGCGTTGACCTCCAAGTTCACGTAGCCAGTCTTGCTGCTCGTGCCCACTTGCGTGAAGTAGTCTTGTGTCGGGGTCATGTCAAGCGCGTAGGAGTTTTGATATCCGCCGCTCAGGCTCAGGTTGTAGTTCGCCT
The DNA here is from genome assembly GCA_004552385.1 of Bacteroidales bacterium. Lineage (GTDB taxonomy): Bacteria > Bacteroidota > Bacteroidia > Bacteroidales > Marinilabiliaceae > W3P20-009. The sequence goes on from SFOL01000050.1 coordinate 8,634, forward strand.
TGGGTGTGAAACTGACGTATCCGTTGATGCCGAAGTTCCTGCGGGCCAGGCCGGGCTCAGGGAACATGCCCTCGATGGGGGAGTCGGTCTCGTTGACCAGGAATAGGTTGCCCCGCCCGTCGGTTTGGCGTATCTTGTTGATTTCGGACACAGAGAAGTAGCCTCCGGCTGATATGTCTTTAAGTTTCGTCGGGTCGGCGAATTCTTCCGGCGTGGCCGTTGAGCCTGTCGGGAACGCGTCGTTCACGTCAAAATAAGAGCCGGGGTTCGGGGCGATGTAGAGGTCGTCTGTGGAGCGGCCGCGGCTCTGGGCGTTGACTGTGAAGCCTGCGGCCCACTTGTCGTTAATGGTCTTTCGGAAGCCGAAGTCGGCTATGAAAGTGTTCATGTTGCCCATCTGCGCGCCGCCGCTGATGGTTTTCGAGCCGGATGACGGCTTCTCGGTTATGATGTTGACGATGCCCGTGACGGCGTTCATGCCGTAGAGAGCCGAGCACGCGCCGCGCACAACTTCTATTCGCTCCACGTCTTCGATGGATATCGGCAGCTGCTCCATCTCGATGATGCCCGTTATCAGGTTCTGGACGGAGCGGCCGTCAACCATCAGCTGCATATTGTTGTTGTTCGTGTAGAGGAGGCCCATGTTCTCCGGCACATTGTTGAGCCCGCGGATGTGAATGTCGTAACATCCGTTGTTGCGCTGCGAGACAATCATGCCCGGGATTAGTCGGAACGCGTCTTCGATGGTCGTGGCACCCCAGCTGCGGAGCTCGTCTTTGGTTATGACCGTCGTGGCGAGTTGGCTTGTGAAGGTGCTCTCCTCGGTCTTCGAGGCCGACGACACGTTCTTGTTCATTATGAGTGCGAAAAGCTCGTCGACGCTTCCCACGCCGAGGGTCTCCACGGCCTGCATCAGGTCTTCGAGTGGCAACTCCGACAGCTCCTCGGTGCTCATGCTCAGTATCTGCTCCTTGCTTAGCGGAGCCTGAGCGTATATTTCTGCGGCCAAAGCGATGGCGGCCAGCAGACAGATGATCTTTTTCATTGTTAATGTTTAGTGGTTCCTTGTGAATTTTGCAGCTATGGTGTTTCTTTCACGGCTAAGTTACATCAAATATCCATCCGCATGGCGGTGCATATACAAAATATTTTGTTTGTGCAAACGATTTTTTTACAATTTGAGATACATAGTAGGCTTCCGTCTTTGCCCATATAACTTATTTTGAACCCAAAGACGACTATTTGCGTATCAGTGCGAGTGTTAAACCTCAAACGCGTTCCCAACACCCATGTACACGTCCGACGGAAAATTATACATAGCCCACTCCTCCCGTGGCCCAATCAACATCATAGGCAAAATGGCCAACCGCCACGGTCTGATAGCCGGTGCGACAGGCACTGGTAAGACCGTCACCCTCCAGGTGATGGCCGAGACGTTCTGTCAGGCGGGAGTGCCGTGCTTCATGGCCGACATGAAGGGAGACCTCTCCGGCATAAGCCGGCCCGGACGCATGACGGCCTTCATTGAGAAGAGGAAAGATGAGTTCGGTGTGCCCGACCCGGCCTTCCAGCCATGCCCCGTCAGGTTCTTCGATGTCTATGGCGAGCAGGGAACACCCATACGCGCCGCCGTCAGCAGCCTCGGCCCCCAACTGCTGGCACGCCTCATGGGACTCAATGACACTCAGACGGGCATCCTCAACATTATATTCCGCGTGGCGGACGACCGCGGACTGCTGCTGTACGACCTCAAGGACCTCCGTTCGCTGCTTTCTTACGTCTCGACCAACGCCAAGCAGCTAATAACCTCCTACGGCAATATTGCACCGCAGAGCGTCGGAGCCATTAGCCGCGCCCTGCTCGAGCTCGAGAACCAGGGTGCCAACCAGTTCTTCGGCATGCCCGAGTTGGACATTACGGATCTTATGCAGACGCAGGACGGGAAGGGCGTCATGAACGTCCTCGCGGCCGACCGTCTCATGCTCCAGCCCAAGCTCTATTCCACTTTCCTCCTTTGGCTTATCAGCGACCTCTACGCGCGCCTGCCCGAAGTCGGCGACCTCGACAAGCCCAAGCTCGTATTCTTTTTCGACGAGGCGCACACCCTCTTCGACGACACGCCAAAGGCCCTCACCGACAAGATAGAGCAGGTCATACGCCTCATCCGCTCCAAGGGTGTCGGCATCTACTTCGTCACCCAGAGCCCTACGGACATCCCGCAGAACATCCTCGGGCAGCTCGGCAACCGAGTCCAGCACGCCCTCCGCGCCTTCACGCCCAAAGACCAGAAGGCCGTACGCGCGGCGGCCGAGACCTTCCGCGCCAACCCCGAGTTCAAGACCGACGAGGCCATTATGAACCTCGAGACCGGCGAGGCTCTCGTCTCCGTCCTCGACGACAAAGGAGCGCCAACCGTCGTCCAACGCGCAAAGATCCTCTTCCCGCTCAGCCAAATAGGCGCCATATCGCCCGAAGAGCGCAAGGCGATAATCGATGCGTCGCCACTCCACGCCAAGTACGCCAAGCCCGTCGACCCCGAGAGCGCGTTCGAGGTTCTCCTGCGCGAAAGCGAGCAGGCCGACGGCGATGACGACAGTTCCTCGACCCCTAAGGCCAGAAAGTCGTCCGCCAAGCCATCATCGGCGCTCGGCAGGATATGGAAGACGGTCGGAACAGCCGTGGTAAGCTGCCTCGCCACAATGCTCGGCTCGTGGGTCTCGGGTAAGATCTCGGGGGCGGAGACACGGGGCAAGAGCGCAGGAGACATTGCCGGGCAGGTGGCCAAGAGGGCCACGAGCGCGGCGACCCGCTCGGTGGTGAAGGAGATCTCCAGGTCGATCCTCGGAACAAGGGACTGACGTGCGGCCTCGTTCTGCTGATAACGCTACATATTAATAATGAAGGCTTCCATTTCTTTCTCTGAGATTCAAGACTATGTCTTGACGCGGTTCAACAAACCTCTCAGCATCAATTACGCAAACGACTCCTCGGTGGTTGTCGATGTGCCGTTCACGGTTTTCGGTTTCACAAAAAGCATAGGCATAACGGTCTCCGTGCTCAAAATTGAGGGCGATGACGTTTATTTGTCTTACTCCGGGCCCATGGGTGTCGACCTCCTCGTGCCGCCGGCCATCTCTTTCGTCAAGAAGTTCGCCCCGGACAAGGCCGACTTCGTCACGACGCTCCCGGACAAAGTCGTCAAGATAAGCCTTGGAGCCATTCCGCAGGCTCAGGCGGCACTGAAGTACGTTGAGCTCAAGGCGATTTCATTTCTTCAAGACAAGGTAGAGGCCGAAGTCGCGTTGCGTTAGGCGTGGAGCCTCGCACCGCATACGCTGATTCTTACTCTTTTATCCGCATTTTTGCCTTTGCCGGCTGCACTTGTAAGCCGGCAAAGGCAATTTTTTTATTTAGCCGTCACAATAAATTCTATTTAAGCTTGGTTAATAACCATTTTTTTTTTTTTTTATTTCGCCATCGCAATATATCCTATTTCACTGCGTTATAAGTTTGTTCAATAACTCTAAAACCTTTTAAAACGATGAAAATCCTAAAGACACTCTGCCTGCTGGCGTTTGCGGCTGTCATGCCCGCCATGCTAACTTCTTGCGATGATGACGATGAACCGTCGTCGTCGGCTTCTTCATCTTCTTCCTCTTATTCCGGCCCGTATTTTGGTCTTCGCGATTGCGGCAAGGTGATAAGCCGCATTCTGATCAGGGACGCATTTGGTTTTGAACAATATTCCTTTGTTTATGATGGGTCTGGGCGTGTTGTTAAGGTTTACTATGATGACGACGAGGAAAATAGTA
>SFOL01000151.1 GCA_004552385.1 Bacteroidales bacterium
ATTGTCGACATTGTCGTACTTATATACGTTCTCCATCATCTTCACGCCATTGCTCGTGAGGCTCATGGTGTTCAGATGGAGGCGCTTTTCGTCGTAGTCATACTTTGTCTCCGTGCCGTTGCCCATCTTGCGATAGGTGAGATTGCCGTACTTGTCGAAGCGTTGTTCGGCTATGAGAGTCTGCTTGTCGCCGTTTTTTTCTGTCTTAATTGTTTGGAGGTTTCCGCCTTTGTCGTAGCTGTATGAGACCACCTCCCCATCGGGGTAGGTCATGTTCTGCACGCGGTTCCAGCTGTCGTAGTCAGCCTCCCAGATGTAGGTGCGTATGTTGGTCTCGGCAAGGATAATCGACTTGATAGTTTTAGTTACCTCGCCAAGTTTGCCGTAGTAGTATGCCTGGCCGCCGCTGCCATCTTCAACAAGTTTCAGTCTGCCTACGCGGTTGTATTTTGTCTCGCCCGCGTCGCCGTAGGTGTATGTCACTCGGTTGTAGATGTTCTTCGGATAGATTATCTCGCTAAGGCGCTCGTAGTCGTAGGTGTACTGTATCTTGCCGTTAGCCGTACGCAAGTTCGGTGTCTGCTTGGCAGTCATGTTGCCAGCGGCGTCGTACTCGAAGGTGGTCAGTCCTGCGTCGGGGTGGTTCACGGAGGTCTTGCGTCCTAAGCCATCGTATTCGTAGGTCGTTATCTCTTTGTTCGGGTGGATTACGGAGAGCAGTTCGCCAATAGCGTTATAGTAGAAACTCGTCTCTATTTCTTGTCCGTCGGCATGTTGCACGGTCTTGCGGTCCTTGCCGCGGATGTCTTTATAGCTTTCCGTCACGTGACCGTTGGCATCCGTTTGAACGGTCTTAAGATACTCTTCAACTATCGAGTATTCCGCCGTCGAGGCCGTGCCGTCGGGCAACGTTACCTTCACTGGGCGGTCTTGCGCATCGTACTCGGTGAATGTAGGGTTGAGAATATCGCTTGTGTTGAGTGCGGTCGTGTTGTCAGTAACAGGCTGCCCCACAGCGACTTTTCTGCCGAAAGCGTCGAACTTCACCACGCCCGAGACTATCATCACATCCTTGCCATCAACCACGCCGCTCTTCTTTGTCTGAACAGCCCTGCCGAGGTTGTCGGTGAAGAGGAAAGTCGTTATGGCATTCTTTGTCTTGGAGTCGTAGTTTGTCGTCTTGGCGACGTGCTTCTTGTCGTCGTACTCTATGCCGATTGTCGGCAGTCCTCCAGCCTCAATCTCGTATGGCGCAGCAACGCTCGTCAGTCGCCCACGGTGGTCATAGGTGTAGCGCATCTCGTTGCCGTTGATGTCGGTGACCTTGGTAGGTGCGCACCACTTGAGATCGTATTCAGTGCTTGAACTATAGCCGAAAGCATCAGTAACGCCCGTGACGAGCGTGTGGTGGGTGTTGTCGTAGGTGTAAGTGCGGAAGAAACGCTGTCCGCCAGCGTTCTTCGGACGAGTGAGTTTGGTCACATTGCCATACTCGTCGCGCTCCATGTCGAAGGTAGCCGTCACGCCATCGGCTATCTGGTTAATTTGCGTCAGGTCGCCAACGCTGTTCACCTGTGAGGTGGTGTGGCGCATCGTCTTGCCGTCGGTGCTTACCTTGACATCGCTCGGACGTGTGTAGATGTTTTTCTTGCCGAGTGAGTGGTATTTTATCTCCGTCGTGTAGCTGTCGCTCGGTGCTATGTTGGTGTAGCTTATCACGTTGCCACGCCCGTCATAAGCGTAGTTTTCTGATATGCTCAGGCTCTCCGTGCCTTCGTATGTTGTTGTCTTTGTGGTGCTTGGCGCAACGAAAGTCGACTTGCCGTCGTGGACGGATTTCTTAGCGTAAGTATTTTCGGTCTTGTTTATGAGGGCGCCGTCGGAGGTTGCTGTCGTTGTCTCAGCGACGAGGTTGCGAGTCTCGTAGGTGCGGTTGTCGTATTTCTGAGCCGTTGTGCGGTAAGGCGAATCGCCAGTCTCTGTGTCGAGCTGCGTGCTCTTCACCTCGCCGAAGCCGAAGAAGTCGCGCTCTTTTCTATCGTAGTAGCCGTCGCTGTACTCAAAGGCTGTCGCGAAGCGTGTCGCGCCGTTGCGTTTGTCGCCGCCCTCGGTCGTCACCTTGCTCATCACCCATCGGCTCTGAGGCAGGTCGTAGGTGTTGCCAGTGCGGGCGTACTCAACGTTAGTTATTGCACCAAGTGGCGAGGTGACGCTGCGGAGGAGGTTGGTTCTGCCAATCTTGCCGAGGCGGACTGTCACCTTGCTGTTCTCGTCGGACTCGACTATGTCCGCCACGCCGTCGCCATCGATGTCCATGAGCTGACGCTCGGTACGGTTGAACGATGTGGAGCCGGAGCCTTGATAACTGACGGACGGAGTGACACATACGAACCAGACGGGGAACGCGTAACCCGCCGCGAAACTGCCATTT
>SFOL01000152.1 GCA_004552385.1 Bacteroidales bacterium
GTTCATGACGGTACCACGGCTGCCGGGACGGACGCCCATGTGGCGCTTGCGGCCAGCCTTGCCCAGGTTGACGTTCTCGTGGTCGATGTTGGAAACCTGGCCGACGACTGCAGTGCAGTTGACGGGCACGTTGCGCATCTCACCGGAGGGCAGACGAACCAGTGCGTAGCCGTTCTCCTTTGCCATCAGCTGAGCCATGTTGCCAGCGGAACGAACCAGCTGAGCACCGCGGCCGGGATACAGCTCGATGTTGTGGATGATGGTACCGATGGGGATGTTCTCGAAGGGCAGGCAGTTGCCGGGCTTGATGTCGGCGCCCTTGCCGCTCAGGATCACATCACCGACCTTCAGGCCGTCGGGAGCGATGATGTAGCTCTTGACGCCATCGGTGTACTCGACCAGAGCGATGAATGCGCTGCGGTTCGGATCGTACTCCAGGGTCTTGACGGTAGCGGGGATATCGGTCTTCTGACGCTTGAAGTCGATGACACGATACTTGGTGCGGTTGCCGCCGCCCTGGTGGCGGACGGTGATGCGGCCGGTGTTGTTGCGGCCGCTGTGCTTCTTCATGGGCTCCAGCAGGCTGCGCTCAGGAGCGACCTTGCTCAGGACGCTGTAATCCGTGACGGTCATGCCGCGGCGGCCCGGAGTAGTGGGGCCATACTTCTTGATAGCCATAATGCTATTCTCCTTTGTTTATCTTATGAATTATTATCGGGGTCATATCCCCATAGAGGAACCCTCGGCGGGTTCGATCAGACCATGCTGTTGAAGAACTCGATCTCCTTGGAGTCCTTGGTCAGGGTGACGATGGCCTTCTTGGATGCAGCAGTGTAGCCTGCGTGCATGCCCTGGCGGCGGAAGCGGCCACGCACAGAAATGGTGTTGACCTTTGCGACCTTAGCGCCGGGGAACAGGGTCTCGACTGCCTGAGCGATCTCGACCTTGGTAGCGTCGGTAGCGACCTTGAAGGTGTACTTCTTGTCGGCGATGCCAGCCATGGAGTTCTCGGTAATGACCGGCTTCAGGATGATATCATGTGCGGTTTTCATTAGCCAAGCACCTCCTCAAGCTTCTTTGCTGCGTCGACGCTGATGATCAGCTTGTCGGCGTTCAGCACGTCATAGGTATTCACGCTGCCAGCGAAGGTGGTCTTGACACCGGCAATGTTGCCAGCGCTCTTGACGAACTTTGCATCGACAGTCTCATTGACCAGCAGGTTCTTCTTGCCGGCGCCAACGGCGTTCAGCATTGCAACCACGGTCTTGGTCTTGTACTCATCGCAAGCGAACTTGTCAACAACGACCATGTTGCCATTGGCAGCCTTGTCGGACAGGACGCTCAGCAGAGCCAGGCGCTTGACCTTGTTGTTGATGTGGTAGTTGTAGCTGCGGGGCTTGGGGCCCAGAGCAACACCACCGTGGGTCCACTGGGGAGCACGGATGGAGCCCTGACGAGCGTGGCCGGTGCCCTTCTGACGCCAAGGCTTCTTGCCGCCGCCGGAAACCTCCATGCGGATCTTGGTGTTCTGGGTGCCCTGACGCTGGTTGGCCAGGAAGTTCACCACAGCAATGTGGACAGCCTTCTCGTTCGGGGTGATACCGAACACGGCGTCGGAAAGCTCGATCTCGCTAACATGCTGACCGTTCATATCGACTACGTTAAACTTTGCCATTGTAGCTTTCCTCCTTACGCCTTGACGCTGTTGGCCAGGGTGATGATGGTGCCCTTGGAACCGGGGACCGCACCCTTGACAGCGATCAGATTGTTCTCGGTGTCAACCTTGACAACGGTCAGGTTCTGCACGGTAACGCGCACGCAGCCCATGTGGCCGGGCAGGCGCTTGCCGGGGAACACGCGAGAGGGGTTGGAAATAGCGCCCATAGAACCTGCATGACGTGCCACCGGGCCAGTGCCGTGGCTCTCACGCAGACGGTGCTGGCCAAAGCGCTTGATAACGCCCTGGTAGCCCTTGCCCTTGGAAACGCCTGCAACGTCAACCTTGTCGCCTGCTGCAAAGACGTCAGCCTTCAGGATGTCGCCAACGTTCATTGCGGAAACGTCGTCCAGACGGAACTCACGCAGGGTCTTCTTGGGGGCAACGTTTGCCTTCTTGAAGTGACCTGCAGCTGCCTTGTTGACCTTCTTGGCGGAAACCTCGCCGAAGCCCAGCTGAACAGCCTGATAGCCATCGCTCTCGACAGTCTTCTTCTGCACGACGGTGCAGGGGCCTGCCTCGATGACGGTGACGGGGATAACCTTGCCGCTCTCATCGAACAGCTGGGTCATACCGACTTTCTTGCCGATAATGCCTTTAACCATTTTCTTTTCCTCCTGTAAAGGTTATTGGTTGGCGGCGCACG
>SFOL01000051.1 GCA_004552385.1 Bacteroidales bacterium
GTTTATCCACAAAAAACGCGCACGTGACTTCCTTTCACATTACCCAAATGCAGGCCTGCGTCACTTCCGATATTCACCCTTGCGCTTAGGGTTCATAGGGAACCAACCCTTGCGCACCCTCTTGCGCTGCTCAAAGACCTCGAGGATGGACCAGAAGCAAGAGAATGAGACGACGCCGAGGATGGTGGACGCTATGAAATGCGCCACAAAGAGCGACAGCACGGCAAACAACACCCCGGCCGCGGCAAACGCCCACCAGCAACGGACCCCGAAATAGTACTCCGCCTTGATAACTATGGGGTGGAAGAGGCCTATGACGAGAAATGTGCACGCCCCGAGTATTACACCGCCGAAATTAATCTCCATTCTTCTTTTCCTTTTTATGGTTAAAAACACGTCACGCAGAGGCGAAGCGCCGAACCCACTCAAAGAGTGCCACAGCGGCCGCCTGGCTCACGTTCATACTGGTGTCAGGTCCCGTCATGGGTATGAACACGCGCCTCGGGCACAAGGCAAGGACTTCGTCCGACACGCCATGCACCTCGCTGCCGACGACGAGGGCGACGCGGCGCGGGACATCCGACGCATATATGTTGCGCGAATCCGGGGTCGTCTCAACCGCGAGCATCTCATAGTCGGCAGGGATCACCGCCCTGAGAGCGTCGGCGTCGGCCACGCGGATAAGGCGCACATAGTCCCACGCCATGCACGCAGTCTTGCGTATCTTGCTCTCCTTCATCTCACCCGCCCCCACCAGGCAGACCGTCTTGCAGCCCACGTTGGCGGCAAGGCGTATAAGCGCGCCGACATTCTCGGGCGTGCGCAACCCGTCGGCCACTATTATAGGCGCATCTTCGGGCTGCTCAATGGTGCCAGGGGCGAAGAGCACGCGCGAATCGTTATTCTTCACTCGTCATCAATTTTTATTCATCCAAATCGCGCTCACCGGCCGATGCTTGGCCAGATGGGATATGCGCGCTTGGCAAAGATAACGAAATATGCCAAGCGCGGCCTCGCAGACTTTTCATAGGATTGGAGTAACTTTGCCCATTATGGAAACGGAGAAAACGAACCAATACGCATACACGGAGTCCGACATCGTGCCCGCCAAGGAGAGGCCGGACTACGCACATTTGGCCGCCCAGAAGGAGAAGCCCCTGCGCGTGCTCTCGCTCTTCTCCGGCTGCGGAGGCATGGATCTCGGCACCGAGGGCGGCTTCATTGCCCACAGGCGCAGCCTCGAAGGCTCACCAGGGGCCGTGTGGCAAGAGCTGAACGAAGACTGGGTGGTGACCCGCCCCACGCGCTTCGAGACCATATTCGCCAACGACATACTGCCCGAGGCGGCCACGGCGTGGAAAGCATACATGACGCGCTTCGGCCGCAGCGGGGCAAAGTACGTGAGCGAGAGCGTTGTCAACCTCGTGAAACGCCACATAGCCGGCGAAAAGATCTTCCCGGAGGACGTGGACGTGGTGACGGGCGGCTTCCCGTGCCAGGACTTCAGCGTGGCGGGCAAGCGCATGGGGTTCGACTCGGGCAAGGGGCACGACGGCAAGAAGAGGGCGGACGACACCCCGAGCGAGGAGACGCGCGGCAAGCTGTACTTCTGGATGAAGCAGGTGATAGACATAACCCGCCCGAAGGTGTTCGTTGCGGAAAACGTCAAAGGGCTCACTAACCTCGGCGACGTGAAAGACGTCATTCGCAGGGATTTCGCAAGCGCCGACGGCAACGGCTATGTCGTGCTCGACCCCAAAGTGCTCCATGCGGGCGACTACGGCGTGCCCGAGAGCCGCGAGAGGGTCATATTCATCGGCCTGCGCCGGGACGCTCTGCGCCCCGAGGCGTTGGAGTCTCTGGAGTCCGACGAGCCGGCGAGTGAGTTCGACCCCTACCCCGCCCCCACACACCACTGCACAGAGCGTGGCGCAGGCGGAGCGCCGATAGTGACCACCGCCGAGGTGCTGGGCGGGCTGAAAGAGCCGGAGCTGAGCGCGGACCCGGCGCAACGTGTCTTCTCCAAGGCCAAATATATGCCCAAGGGGCAAGGGCAGACCGAAATACACACAGACGGGCTCGGACCGACGATACGCTCCGAGCACCACGGCAACATAGAGTTCCGCCGCCTATCCGCCGAACACGGCGGGACGCACGCCGAGGAGCTTGCCGCTGGTCTCGCCGAACGCAGGCTCACCCCGAGGGAGTGCGCACTCATCCAGACGTTCCCGCCCGACTACCCTTTCGTGTTCAACGGGCTGAGCGTATCGGGGGCATACAAGGTGATCGGCAACGCCGTGCCGCCCGTCCTGGCCTATAAGATCGCGAGACGGATTGAGGAAGTGTGGCCTATATTATTCAAAGAACAATGAGTATCGACGACTTCCATAAGCTGATGCGACTCCTGGAGGAGAGGCTTAACTCCGATACCCAAAAATGCAATTCTCTTTATAAGGATTGCGAAGGGCAGAAATCAGAGTCTGTCCTCACCATCAATTGCAAATCACAAAAAACAACGGCAGCTTGAAACTTTCGCAATCGTTATGTTATAAAATTGCCTAACCACCTGTTTACCAACTATTTGAGTCAGAAACTACAAGAACAAACACACTTTCAGCTATGAGCAAGAGCGGCAAGAAAGCGATAATAATGGGCGCGACCTCGGGCATAGGCCGGAGGGTGACGGAGCTGATGATAAATGACGGGTGGAGGCTTACCGCCTGCGGACGTAACACCGCGGCTCTGGCCGAGCTGAAGTCCATGGCTGCGGAGCGAGTCGAGACGTGCGTGATAGACGTGACGGAGCGCGGGGCGGAAGATGACTTGACAGCCGCCTTCCGCAACGCGGAGGAAGACGGCGAGGCCGTGGACATGTATTTCCACATATCGGGCGTGGGAAGCCAGAACAAGGAGCTGAGGGGCGACATTGAGGTCAAGACGGTGGAGACAAACGCACTCGGGTGGACGCGGATGATTGGCGTGGCGTACCGCCACTTCGCAGAGCGCGGGGGCGGGCACATAGCAGTCATAAGCTCAATAGCCGGGACGCGCGGACTCGGAGCCGCTCCAAGCTACTCCGCCACTAAAGCTTTCCAAAACACCTATATCGAGGCCCTGTCGCAACAAGCCAAGATACGCGGGCTCGGCATAGACTTCACCGACGTGAGACCAGGCTTCGTCCGCACCCCGCTATTGGGCAAGAGCCCTCAATACCCGATGCTGATGGATGTGGACTCCGTGGCAAAAGACGTTATGGATGCGGTGGAAAAGAGGAAGAGGGTCGTCGTGATAGACTGGAGATGGAGGGTTGTGACGGCGTTGTGGGGGCTCATACCCCACTGGCTATGGCGCAAAATGAAGATATGCTGACGCCATGGAGAGGTGACGCTCCTCCATGCGAGCCTTACTGTTCGCCGACTGGCGTAAGTCCCAGCTTGGCCGCCTCGGAGATCATCAGCTGGCGCGCCTCGTCATAGTCGTTATGTATGACACCGTCAAGGATGGCCTCTTTTATAGCATCCTTGATGACGCCGACAGGGTGGCTGGGCGGGATGCCGAACGTCCTCATAATCTCCTCGCCCGTGATGGGGGGCTGGAAGTTGCGGACGTGATCCTTCTCCTCAATCTCCTTCATCTTTCGGCGCACAATCTTGAAGTTGCGCAAATAACGCTGCACCTTGTCCTCGTTCCGGCTCGTTATGTCGCACTCGCAAAGCGTCATAAGCTTCTCCACGTCATCACCGGCCTCAAAGAGAACCCGCCTCACGGCCGAGTCGGTGACGACATCCTCGCTGAGGACAATGGGTCTCATGTGCAAGTTCACCATTTTTTGGACGAACTTGAGCGGCTCGCCCAAAGGCAGCTTCATCCGCGTGAAGATCTTAGGGAGCATCTTGGCCCCCACATAGTTATGATTTCTGAACGTCCAGCCTGTGCCATCTTCAAAACGCTTGGTCCTGGGCTTGCCTATGTCATGGAACAAAGCCGCCCACCGCAGCCACACGTCATCCGACTGGGCGGCGACGCCATCAAGGACCTGCATAGTGTGGTAAAATACGTCCTTATGCGCGAAGCGTCCCCTCTTTTCAACGCCCTTGAGGGCGGAGAGCTCCGGGAGTATATATTGCAGAAGGCCCACCTTGTCGAGCAGTTTCCACGTGAGTGAAGGCGCGGCGGCGGTCTCCATTGACTTCATAAGCTCGTCCGTCACGCGCTCCTGCGAGATTATCTCGATGCGCGGAGCCATGCGACTCATGCCCTCAAGGGTCTCGTCGGCTATGGCGAACTGCAGGCGCGTGGCGAACCGTATGCCGCGAAGCATGCGCAAAGGGTCGTCAGAGAACGTGACCTCGGGGTCGAGCGGTGTTCGGATTATGCCATTTTGCAAGTCGTCGATGCCACCAAAGGGGTCGACGATGTCACCATAAGTATCCGGGTTGAGGCTGAGCGCCAAGGCGTTGATGGTAAAATCGCGGCGTTTCTGGTCGTCGTCAATGGTTCCATCCTCCACAATGGGCTTTCGCGAATCGCTCCTGTAGCTCTCTTTACGCGCTCCGACGAACTCGACCTCCGCCGGCCCCATCTTGACCTGGGCCGTGCCGAAGTTCTTGAACACGGAGAGCTTCGACCCGCGGAAACGCTCGTGGACGGCCCTTGCCAAGTCGATACCGCTGCCCTGCACGACGATGTCGATGTCTTGCGACGGAATGCCAAGGAGCAGGTCGCGCACGAAACCGCCTATCACGAAAGCGGGTTGCCCCGTCTCGCCAACGATGTCGCGCACCACGCCAAAAACCCTATGCCTCAAGGCCTCCTTATAGTTCTTTTTGTTCTCTATTGTCGTCATTGCCGGTCTTTGCGCGGGGACGTGCGCACCATCGTTATTGAAAAGCAGATATGTAAGTGAAGAAAAGCTATTCGGGCTGTGCCTCAATGCGTTTGGCGACCAGATATTTGTTTCGGTCGGGCGCATTGCGCGTCACGAGTTCGGCCGTGAAGCCGGCCAGGAAGAGCTGGGTGCCCATGATCATGAATGTGAGTGCGAGGTAGAAATACGGGTTGCTCGTGACGAGCGGCGCGGGCACGCCATGATAGACGCACCACAATTTCTTGAAACCCACCCATGCGGCGGCTATGAACCCGAGGAAGAACATGAGAGTGCCAAGCGCGCCGAAGAGGTGCATGGGCCTCTTGCCGAACTTGCCCATGAAAGTGACGGAGAGCAGGTCGAGAAAACCCTTGACAGTGCGCTCTATGCCGAACTTGGAGTGGCCGAACTTGCGTTCATAATGGTGGACGACCTTCTCGCCGATCTTGTGGAAGCCGGCCTCCTTGGCCAGCAGCGGCACGTAGCGGTGCATCTCGCCGTAGACCTCAATGGTCTTTACGACGTCGGACCTGTAGGCCTTGAGCCCGCAATTAAAGTCGTGAAGCTTGATGCCTGATATTTTGCGCACAACGCCGTTGAAAATCTTGCTCGGGACGGTCTTAGAGAGAGGGTCGTGGCGGACTTTTTTCCAACCCGAGACCATATCATAGCCTTGATTAAGAATCATGTCCATAAGGTCGGGAATCTCATCAGGGCTGTCTTGCAGGTCGGCATCCATGGTTATGACCACGCGGCCTCTCGCCGCGCCGAAACCCTCGCTCAGGGCCGCACTCTTCCCGTAGTTCCTGCGGAAACGAATGCCGAGTATGTTGCTGTCGGCCTCGTGCAGCCTCTCCACGACGGCCCATGAGCCGTCAGTGCTGCCGTCGTCCACAATTATCACCTCGTATGAGTAAGGCGTGGTCTTCATGACGCGGGCGATCCACTCCGTCAGCTCGCCAAGGCTCTCCTCCTCATTGAAAGAGGGCACGACAATGGACAAATCTATCATCAAAAGGACATTTTCTTTACTTGCAAAGATACGCATTAAATATCAGAAAAGACGGCAGGCCCGGCTCCGACTTTTCCACAGGCGCAAGGGTAAGAAGAGCTTAACGGATGGAATTACGGTCAAAATAGCGTATATTCGCCACGCGAAAGCTCACAAAGCAAGCGATAAACGTAGATAAACGTATATGGAGGAAGAGATAAAAAAGATGATAGAGGACGGGCTGCCGCTTGTCGATGCCGAATCCGAATTTCTCTTTGGCGAACTCGACTCTCTCGGCATCGCGGAGATTATGATGATGCTGGGCGACAAGTATGGCGTGCAGCTTGATTATAGCGACGTGACGCCCAAAAACTTCAAAAGCGTAAAGACCCTGGCCACTATGGTGAGGGCCAAGCTCTCGTGACCCGTTTACTTCATAAGCAGAGAGGCATGACAATCGAGGACTACCTGAGGCTACATGCGGCGGAGACACCCTGCAAAACCGCAGTGATGACGCCAACGGAAAGCGCGACATACGCCGAGCTCCTTGCGCTGGCCGAGAGACGGGCGGGAGAGTTGGCCCCGACGCGTGGCAAAGCGGTGGCCTTCCGGGCGAAACCGGACGTGGACACCATTGCCACATATTTCGCCCTGCACATGGCGGGAGCCGCCGCCGTGCCGCTCGACAAGGCGCTGCCAGACGCGCTGATGGACGAATACCGCCGCAAACTGCAGAGCGAGTCGCCGGCCGACGGCACCGCCGACATTCTGTTCACCACGGGCACCACCGGACGCCAAAAGGGCGTGATGATAAGCGCGGACACCATACTGGCCAACGCGGAGAACCTCGTTGAGGCTCAAGGCTTCACGAAAGACGTGGAGTTCATAATAAACGGTCCTCTCAACCACATAGGCAGCCTCTCAAAAATATATCCCATGATATATGTGGGCGGCACGATAAGGGTGATAGACGGGATGCGCGACCTCAACGCCTTCTTCCGCGCCATCGAGGCGGTCGAAGGCCGTCACGCCGCCACATTCCTCGTGCCGGCCAACATACGCATGCTGCTCACGTTCGGACGAGCTAAGCTCGCGTCGCTCAGTGGCAAGATAGAATTCATCGAGACCGGGGCTGCCCCCATGGCCCAGTCCGATATGGAGGCCCTTTGCGCCGCCCTGCCCAAGACGCGGCTATACAACACTTACGCCTCGACCGAGACCGGCATAATCTCCACATTCGACTATAATGCGGGCGAGTGCATCGCCGGATGCCTCGGCAAGCCCATGCGCCACTCGCGCATGGAGATATCGGCCGACGGCTTCGTGACCTGCTCGGGCCGGACGCTCATGCTCGGCTACTACGCCGACCCGGAGCTTACCGCGCGAACCCTGTCGGGCGGGTCGATCAAGACGAGCGACATGGGGTGCTTTGACGCGCAAGGGAGGCTGAGGCTCTCCGGGCGGAGCGACGACGTCATCAACATTGGCGGCTTCAAAGTGTCACCATCGGAAGTGGAGGACGCCGCCATGCGGACGGAATGGGTCAGAGACTGCATATGCGTGGAGTGCGAGCACAAAATACTCGGCAAGACGCTGAAACTCATCGTTGTCACCGACGGACGAGACATCGACGTCCGCGCCCTGGCGGCGGCTATGGGCGAAAGGCTTGAGGCGCACAAGGTGCCGACAACTTTCGAGCGGGCGGAGTCAATAAAAAGAACATTCAACGGAAAGCTCGACCGGAAAGCCTACAAGGCCTGACACATGCGCCGGCAGGGCAAAAACAATGCGGCCAAGGCACGCCATATCAATTCTTTTGGCTACTTTCGTCGCTCAATAAGAGAGTGTACACGCATCAGCAAAGGAAATAACCAGCCGGGCGGAGGGTCACGTGACGTGAGACGCCTCCCGATGGCACAGTATAATCGATTATAAACTAAGATGGTAGTATTTTTCAAAGGCGGCAACATCCTCGCCGTCGAGACGCAGAACGCGCTCTCGGAGGACGACGCCAAGAAACTGACCTGGCTATTCAGCGGGGCTGAGCTCCTCGGCGAGCAATCCTTATCCGGCTTCTTCGTTGGCACAAGGCGCGAGACGATCACGCCGTGGAGCACCAACGCGGTGGAGATAACCCAGAACATGGGTCTCGCAGGCATCAGCCGCATCGAGGAGTTCTTTGCCGTAAACGACGCGAACGCCAAATTCGACCCGATGCTCCAAAACCTCTACAAAGGGTTGGATCAGAACATATTCACCATCGACAAGCAGCCTGACCCCATTGTCCGCATAACGGACTTCAAGGCATATAACGAGAAAGAGGGCCTGGCACTCAGCGAACCCGAGATCGAATATCTCGAGGGGCTCAGCAAACGGCTGGGCCGCCCGCTGACCGACTCGGAGGTGTTCGGCTTCTCGCAAGTCAACTCTGAGCACTGCCGCCACAAGATATTCAACGGCACGTTCATCATAGACGGCGAGGAGAAAGAGCTCTCACTCTTCAAGCTCATCAAAAAGACCTCGCAGGAGAACCCGGGCTACCTCGTGTCGGCATACAAAGACAACGTGGCCTTCATCGAGGGCTCGAAAATGACACAGTTCGCCCCCGAGCGCGCCGACGTACCGAGCGAGTTCGAGGCCAAGGAGATTGACGCCGTGCTCTCGCTCAAGGCCGAGACACACAACTTCCCGACCACCGTGGAGCCGTTCAACGGCGCAGCCACCGGCTCCGGCGGCGAGATCCGCGACCGCATGGGTGGCGGCACAGGATCGCTTCCCATTGCGGGCACCGCCGTCTACATGACGTCATACTCGCGCCTGGCCGAGGATCGCCCATGGGAGAAGGGCGTGTCGGTACGCGACTGGCTGTACCAGACCCCGGCCCAGATCCTCATCAAGGCTTCAAACGGCGCAAGCGACTTCGGCAACAAGTTCGGCCAGCCTATGATATGCGGCTCGCTGCTCACCTACGAGCATGAGGAGGGCGGGCGCACGCTCGCGTATGACAAGGTCATAATGATGGCGGGCGGCGTAGGCTTCGCCAAAAAGTCTGACGCTCTAAAGAAAACACCAGTAAAGGGGCAGGACATCGTGCTCCTGGGCGGAGACAACTACCGCATCGGCATGGGTGGCGGCGCCGTGTCGTCGGTCAACACCGGCGAGTATGGCAATAAGATTGAGCTCAACGCCGTGCAGCGTTCCAACCCTGAGATGCAGAAGCGCGTATTGAACGCCATCCGCGGACTCGTGGAGAGCGACAACAACCCTATAGTCTCAATCCATGACCACGGCGCAGGCGGACACCTCAACTGCCTCTCGGAGCTTGTGGAGGAGACTGGCGGCAACATTGACATGGATGCGCTACCAGTTGGCGACAAGACCTTGTCTGACAGGGAGATCGTAGGCAACGAGAGCCAGGAGCGCATGGGCCTCGTGATGGACAAGGACGCTGTGGACGGCCTCCGCAAGATAGCCGACCGCGAGCGCGCCCCGATGTACGTGGTGGGCGAGACCACCGGCGACATGAACTTCACGTTCAGCCACAAGGATGGCGTAAAGCCCATCGACTGGAAACTCTCTGACATGTTCGGCAACCCGCCCAAGACCATCATGACGGACAAGAGCGTGGAGCGCACCTACGCCCCCGTGGCCTACGATGCGGCAAAGATCCTCACATACGTAAAGGACGTGCTGAAACTTGAGAGCGTGGGCTGCAAAGACTGGCTGACCAACAAGGTCGACCGCTCCGTGACGGGCAAAGTTGCCAAGCAGCAGTGCGCCGGAGAGATCCAGTTGCCAGTCAACGACCTTGGCGCGGTAGCGCTTGACTACTCGGGCAAGCGAGGCATGGCCACCAGCGTGGGCCATGCGCCGGCAGTTGGCCTCATAGACCCCGCCGCGGGCTCCGTCATGTCGGTGGCCGAGGCTCTCACGAACATAGTCTTCGCCCCCATGGAGCACGGCCTCAAGGGCATATCGCTCTCGGCCAACTGGATGTGGCCGTGCCGCCAGCCTGGCGAAGACGCCCGCCTCTACGCAGCCGTCAAGGCCATGAGCGATTGGGTGTGCGAGCTCGGCATCAACATCCCCACGGGCAAAGATTCGCTGTCCATGACCCAGAAGTATCATGACGGCCGCACGGTTCTCAGCCCCGGCACCGTCATCATATCCGCCATGGGCGAGGTAAGCGACGTACGTAAGATCGTGGAGCCCGTCCTCGTCTGCGACGAGGAGACCTCCCTCCTCTGCATAGACATGAGCGGCTGCGAGCCCGCGCTCGGCGGCAGCGCACTGGCTCAAACACTCGGCAAGGTTGGCGACAAGTGCCCCACCGTGGCCGACGCTAAGACTTTCGGCGCAATATTCGACACCATACAGAAACTCATCAACGAGGGTCTCGTACTGGCGGGACATGACATCTCGGCGGGCGGCCTCGTAACCACCCTCCTTGAGATGAACTTCCCGAACACGGGCTGGGGCGTCAACATTGACATACCCGCCGACGAGGAGGACGCCGTAATGAGCCTCTTCGCGGAGAACCCGGGCGTGGTCCTTCAGGTCAAGGACATGAATAAGGTCCAGGCCATTCTGGACGAGGCGGGCGTGGCATTCTCCTACCTCGGCTGTCCGCAGAAGGAGCGCAAGCTCACCCTGACGGTGGCGCAGGTGAGCCTCAACATAGACATTGACGAGATGCGCGACATATGGTTCAGCACCTCGGCCAAGCTTGACGCCCTCCAGACACTGAACAACAAGGCCGCAGAGCGCGCTACCAACTACAAGGTTCAACCTCTCGCACTCCGCCTGCCGCAAGGGTGGAAAGGCGACTTCGCAAGCCTCGGACTCAAGGGTCTCACCCATGACAAGACAGGCGTTAAAGCCGCCATCATAAGGGAGAAAGGCGTCAACGGCGACCGCGAGATGGCGTATACGCTCTACTTGGCGGGCTTCGACGTGAAGGACGTGCACATGACCGACCTCGTGAGCGGCAGGGAGACTCTGGAGGACGTCAATATGATCGTCTTCTGCGGCGGCTTCTCCAACTCGGACGTCCTCGGCTCGGCCAAGGGCTGGGCAGGCGCATTCCTCTATAACGAGAAGGCGCGTAAGGCCCTGGAGAACTTCTACTCACGCCCCGACACTCTGAGCCTCGGCGTTTGCAACGGCTGCCAGCTTGTCATAGAGCTCGGCCTGCTGCACCGCACACAGCCGGAGCTCCGCCCCAAGATGCTCCACAACGACAGCCACAAGTTCGAGAGCGAGTTCCTCAGCCTGGAAATCCCCCAGAACGACACCGTCATGTTCAAGAGCCTCTCCGGCAGCAGACTCGGAGTCTGGGTGGCCCACGGCGAGGGCAAGTTCTCAATACCGGCAAGTGCCGACAAGTATAACGTCATAGCACGCTACTCATACAGCGGCTATCCCGCCAACCCTAACGGCTCGGCCGACGACATTGCCGGCATGGCCTCGGCAGATGGTCGCCACGTGGCCATAATGCCACACCCCGAGCGCGCCATCTTCCCTTGGCAGTGCGCCTACTACCCCGCCAACCACAAAGCCGACGACATCACCCCTTGGATTGAGGCGTTCGTCAATGCTCGCAAGTGGATCGAGGCAAAAAAAGCTTAAAACAGCGAAACCTTAGAAAGTTGGTAATTAAAAGCGTACGGCGCGAGCCGCACTCAACACAAATATAAATTTCATTCTAATAACACATTCCAATAATGGAAAACGAAGAGAAGAACGGCTACTCTCGCACCGAGGGTGAGGAGAGCAGGCCAGAGCAGCCCAACCGCCGCGACGGCGAGGGCCGCAGTTACTACGGCAGCCGTGAGGCTGGCGACGAGCGCAGGCCGTTCCGCCCGCGCTACAACGACGGCGGCGACCAGCAGCAGCGCCCGTTCCGCCCGAGATACAACGACGGCGGCGACCAGCAGCAGCGTCCGTTCCGCCCGAGATACAACGACGGCGGTGACCAGCAGCAGCGTCCGTTCCGCCCGAGATACAACGACGGCGGTGACCAGGCAGCAGCGTCCGTTCCGCCCGAGATACAACGACGGCGAAGACCAGCAGCGTCCGTTCCGCCCGAGATACAACGACGGCGGTGACCAGCAGCAACGTCCGTTCCGCCCGAGATACAACGACGGTGGCGACCAGCAGCAGCGTCCGTTCCGCCCGAGATACAACGACGGCGGTGACCAGCAGCAGCGTCCGTTCCGCCCGAGATACAACGACGGCGGTGACCAGTCGGCAACCGCAGGCCCTTCGGAGGCAATCGCAACGCGGCTCCACGCCAACAGTGGAAAGTGGCCGACGACGCTAAGCGCGGACCTCGTTATAAGATAGATCGCAGGATATTCGACAACGAAGCCGATGTTGAGCAGAACGGCACAGACCCGGAGATGCAGCAGATGCCGGCATCTCTCCGCTTGAACCGTTTCGTTGCCATGAGTGGCGTATGCAGTCGTCGCGAAGCAGATGAACTCATTAAGAACGGCAAGATCAAAGTCAACGGCGAAGTCATAACAGAGATGGGCGTGACCGTCTCGCCCGACGCTCAAGTTGAGTATGACGGCCGCATCCTCAAGGCTGAGAAAAAGGTCTACGTACTCCTCAACAAGCCGAAGGACACCGTGACCACCACTGACGACCCCGAGGGGCGCCGCACCGTGATGGACATCGTGGCCGGAGCATGCAAGGAGCGCATTTACCCCGTAGGTCGCCTGGACCGCAGCACCACAGGCATCCTCCTGCTCACCAATGACGGCGAGATGGCCGAGAAGCTGATGCACCCTAAATACGAGGTCCGCAAGATCTACCACGTATTCCTCGACAAGCCCGTCGAGGAGGCTGATCTTGAGAAGCTCATCAAGGGCATCGAGCTCGAGGACGGCCCCATCAACGCCGACGAAGTCAGCTTCGTGGACGGCCGCGACCATAAGCAGGTAGGCGTTGTCATCCACTCTGGCCGCAACCGCATCGTTCGCCGCATGTTCGAGCATCTGGGCTACAACGTGGAGAGGCTCGACCGCGTCTACTATGGCGGCCTGACCAAGCTCAACGTCCCGCGCGGACATTGGCGCTACTTGACCGACGAGGAGATAAACAAGCTCAAAGCCGGTTTCACCAAGTAAGCCACTGCAAACGCTGACGCAAGATTTGCGTAATAAAGGGGGAGGATGTCAAATTAAGCGACATCCTCCCCCATGTGTTTTCAAACATCACATCACAAATACTGCACGCCATGCCAACCATCACCTTAAGACACCTCGCTTTCATAGCCGCCATCATGACGCCACTCATCGCATCATCGCAAAACGGGAACACCGGCAGAATGACAAAAGAGGCGACAGTGGACAACTACTTCACGGCAAAATATGAAGTGCTCGCATCTGACTCGTCCACAAAAGACGGCAAATACACCCTCTACTACAGGGATGCGCCCATCGAAAGCGGGGAATATAAGATGGGCAAGAAAAGCGGTATTTGGGAATATAGGAACCTCAGGAAAATGACGGAGTTGAAATATGACCACACCGCCAGACGGCCTACGTACATGCTACCGCACGAGGGGCATAAATACAACACGAGGAACTACCCCTGCACTTTCATCGGCTCGCCGCTCATACCATTCTTCTTCATTCACACAAGAGCCTACTATCCCAAAGCCGAGGCTGACAACCCGGACGGCGGCAACGTCATCTTACGGCTCATGATAAGCCCACAAGGCAAACTTACAAGCTTCATGATTAAACAGGCGACATCAGAGAACTTTGCCGAGGTGGTGCGCAAAGCCGCCATCGCCATTCCGAAAGACAAATGGAGATGGGTGCCGGCCATGAAAGACGGGAAGCGAGTGGAAGGCACCTATGACATCACGATACTGTTTGACAACGAATAAAGAACAGACGCACGCCCCAAAAAGAAGAGAAACTTGGACTTCACACCTTGCAAGGAGGCGGCATGGAGACGGAGACAGTAAGAACAGCTCCCAATACAGAACGGGGGGAAAAGTGATGCCGGGCCATGCGAAAACCGCCTGAAACTCTCGCGCCTTGCAAACTAATACAGAAAAAATGTAAAGAGCACCACAAACGCGATTACGACAATTTTAACAAGACGGCTCACGCGGCGGCCGTTTCAGCGTATCTGACCTTGCATAGTGTTGCATAGACACAATAAAGAAAACCAAAATTCATTATCTTTGCAGATATAAGTTAAAAAATCCGAGATATAAGCGATGACTAAAGTAGCAAAGATATTCCTGGCGGAAGGCTTCGAAGAGACCGAGGCCCTCGTGCCTTATGACATACTGCGCCGCGGCGGGGTGGACGTCTCTTTAGTCTCCGTATCCGGTTCTGAAAACGTCCAAGGCGCGCATGGCGTACCCATTGGCGTTCACGAGGCTTTGACGGAGGCCGCGGCGGAGGCCGACCTCCTGATGTTGCCTGGCGGCACGCCCGGCACGTTTAACCTTGGCGCAAGCGAAACCCTGTGCGGCATCATAGCCAAGGCCGCGAAGTCTGGCAAGGTGATCGCGGCGATATGCGCCGCCCCGTCTGTCATTGGCAAAATGGGGCTACTGAACGGCCGCAAGGCTACTTGCTACCCGGGGTTTGAGGATAAGTTGACCGGCGCACGTTGCGGCGGCGAGAACGTGGTGAAGGACGGGAACTTCATAACCGGCATAGGGCCCGGGGCCAGCTTCGAGTTCGGCTTCGCCCTGCTCGCCGAGTTGGAGGGAGAAGCCGTGGTAAGACGGGTTAAGGAGCAAATGATATTGAGATAAGATGAACAGCGCCGCAAGAATCATATCGAGGCTGTTTATCCTTTGCGCATCATGCGCAATCGTCTGCGCATGCCACAGGAGCGCGGACAAGGAGAAATCTGACATTGCGGGCATAATTCCCTCAGCGTCAGACGACGGCCCTCTGCAGGCTATCGAGGCGCGCTACACACAGTGGCCCGACCCCGACACGATGCTGATATACGTGGACGGCATGCGGTATAAGGTCGCGTCGAACGGGAACGTCTTTGCGCCAGACGGCAAGCGGAAATTCCGCATAGGCAACCGCGGCAGCCTGGACGTCTTGTACTTCGTGCAGAAAGGCGTGAGCCTGCTCCTCTTTTACACCGACGTGACGGCAGACGGCGCCGCCAACTATGCTGAGCGCATAGACATCCAGAGCGGCAAAGTGCTTTGGATTACCAGCGTGACGGGCGTGGCCATGAACAGGCCTGTCATAAAGGGACAGTTCGCATATTTGGCCTCATCGGGTTTCGTAGGCAAGCTGAAGCTGAAAAACGGGCAGTATGATTGGAAATACTCGGGGCTGAACGACAACGGCAGGTTTGAGAAGTTCCAGGACATATCGTTCCCAAGCAAGCGCGAGGTGGTGTTTGTGGCACCCCACACGCTGTCGCTGGAGAGTGACACGCTGGTGATAAACGACCTCACGGGCGAAATTATTAGGATGAATTAACCAGCCGGCTTGCCAGCCGGCCGTACGACTTATATGGACGGGGCGGGAAGTGTTTGACGACTTCCCGCCCCGCCTGTAGTTTATGTTCTGCGGCTATTTTGTGATATAACTTAAAATGCGAAAACCTATACGAGGCCTGACATTATCGTTAGAGTTGCAAACCCTCTCTCCTTCCATTTTTGCTCGAACACGTTCATATTTGCGTAGTTCATCAGGGCTCAGCGATGGGAGGGTGTCAGAAATGTCAGACTTTTACATATCCATCGTTATTTTGCTATGCAGCCGAAGAGCATTTCGAGAAACGTCATTGACTATCAGTCGGATATCTGCCGAGACATACCCATGAGTCATATCAGCTAATTGCTTATAGTCCAGTCCAAAGTCGTAAGGGTTATTCTTCAGATATAACTTAAACAAGGGACAGACACGCTCCCCATTAAAACCGAAGTAAGACTGCGTCAATGCCCTCCTCCCCCGTTTTTTTGAGGGGAAACAGAAGCGCCGACAAGCTCCGCCCCTCCATTTTTTTCGGGGTCGCGGAAAATAAAACATTGGCGTTCTTGGGCTTTTTATGCGTAAAACACCTAACTTTACAGCAGAACAACATAGTCAGCCTGTGCGCAGCCGGGCGGGACGGAACACCACATAATCAAATGAGCACAAACAAAGTAGCATTCATAACAGGCATAACGGGTCAAGACGGTGCTTACCTCGCCGAGTTCCTCCTGAAAAAGGGATATATAGTGCACGGACTGAAGAGGCGCACGTCGCTCTTCAATACCGACCGCATAGACCACATATACCAGGATCCGCACTCCGCCGACCGTCGCTTCTTCTTGCACTACGGCGACTTGACGGACTCGCCCAATTTGATCCGCATAATTCAAGAGATCCAGCCGGACGAGATATACAACCTTGCAGCCATGAGCCACGTTGGCGTGAGCTTCGACAGCCCGGAGTACACAGCCAACGCTGACGGCATAGGCGTCCTCCGCATACTCGAGGCCATACGCCTGCTCGGGCTCACCGAGAAGACGCGATTCTACCAGGCTTCCACGAGCGAGCTCTTCGGCAAAGTGCAGGAGATCCCGCAAAAGGAGACCACGCCATTCTACCCGCGCTCGCCCTACGCCGTGGCCAAGCTCTACGGGTACTGGATTACGGTGAACTACCGCGAGGCGTACAAGATGTTCGCCTGCAACGGCATACTCTTCAACCACGAGAGCCCAATACGCGGCGAGACGTTCGTGACGCGCAAAATCACCCGCGCTGTGGCGCGCATCGCTCTCGGGCTGCAAGACCGCCTCTACCTCGGCAACCTCTCAAGCAAGCGCGACTGGGGTCACGCTAAAGACTACGTGCAGGCCATGTGGCACATCCTGCAGCAGGGCGAGCCGGAGGATTTCGTCATTGCCACGGGTGTGACGACCGAAGTGCGCGAGTTCGTGCGCAGGGCGTTCGACTTCGTCGGCATAGAGCTTGACTTCCAAGGCTCCGGCGTGGACGAGAAAGGCGTCGTCAAGAGCTGCTCGAACCCGGAATTCCAGGTGCCCGCCGGCACCGTCGTCGTGGAGGTCGACCCGCACTACTTCCGCCCGACGGAGGTCGACCTGCTCATTGGCGACCCCACAAAGGCGAACAAGAAACTCAACTGGAAGCCGCAGTACGACCTCAAGGGCCTTATTGACGACATGATGACCTCGGACATCAAGCTCATGAAGAAGGAGAAGTACCTCAAGGACGGCGGCTACAAAACCCTCAACTACTTCGAATAGCGGCAATGAGGCTCGGCGCATATCATGGCCATGGCCTTACGTTGTGACATAACATGGGAGTCGGGTGGCGGCTAATCTATTGAAAGAATAGAGGTTCGCCATCGACTCCTTTCCTTTTTTTTTACCTCCCCACCCAAGCACATAAGGGGCGAAAAAACTGAGCCGCCCCAAAAGAAAGAGATAATTATGATGGAAAAGAACGCAAAGATATACGTGGCAGGTCACCGCGGACTCGTAGGCTCGGCAATAGTCCGCAACCTGCAAAAGAAAGGCTATACGAACATCATAGGCCGCACCCACAAAGAGCTCGACCTGACAGACCAGCGCGCCGTGGACGCCTTCTTCGACGCAGAGAAGCCCGAATACGTGTTTTTGGCGGCGGCTCACGTGGGAGGCATAATGGCCAACAACACGTACAGGGCCGACTTCATGCTCATCAACCTCCAGATTCAGAACAACGTGATCTCCGCCTCGCAGCGCACTGGCGTCAAGAAACTTATGTTCCTCGGCTCGAGCTGCATATACCCTCGCCTGGCCCCGCAACCAATCAAAGAGGAGGCCCTGCTGACAGGCGAACTGGAGTACACCAACGAAGAGTACGCCCTGGCAAAGATAAGCGGCATGCGCCTGTGCGAGAGCATGAACCTGCAATACGGGTGCAACTACGTGGCCGTGATGCCGACCAACCTCTACGGGCCAAACGACAATTACGACCTCGTCCGCAGCCACGTACTCCCAGCCATGATCCGCAAAATGCACCTCGGCCACGCGCTTGAGGAGGGACGGTGGGACGACATCCGCGCCGACCTGGACAAGCGCCCCGTGGGCGAAGTGGACGGCAAGGCCACGGAAGACGCCATCATGGACCTGCTCGGCAAATATGGCCTTAAGCGTGGAGCTGACGGAAACGTGACACTCAACCTTTGGGGGTCGGGCAAACCGCTGCGCGAGTTCCTCCACTCCGACGACATGGCTGACGCTTGCGTCTACGTCATGGAGCGAGTCGACTTTGAGGACATAGTGAAAGAGCGAGGGCTGGAAAACGGCACTGGCGACGCAGGCAAGGAGATCCGCAACTGCCACCTCAACGTCGGCAGCGGCACCGAGCTGCACATAGCGGACCTCGCGCAAATAGTTAAAAAGACGGTCGGGTTCCGCGGAGACATAAAGTGGGACGCGTCCAAGCCGGACGGCACACCTCGCAAACTGATGGACGTAAGCCGACTGGCCAGACTCGGATGGACATATTCCATCACGCTGGAAGAGGGCGTGAAAGGAGTGTACAGCGAGTATTGCGGGAAGTAGACCCTTTGTATATAAAACGGAGTAAGCATAAAGCGGGCATCGCTGCCATGATGGCGGCGAAGCCCACTTTTCACATACAGAAAGCGGAAGAAACCATGCAGGGCAGCGTAAGAAACCTGGTCGAGATATTCCACT
>SFOL01000052.1 GCA_004552385.1 Bacteroidales bacterium
ATTGTCTCAAAGAAGTAATCGCAAAGGTGGTGGTAAAACTTACGCTCTATCTCTCTTCTCTCTTTTTCACCCTTCTCGGGGAACACTATCTGGAGGTTCTTGCGCACCACGCCCTTTCTGTACCCTATTAAGCGGTAGAGTATCAGATACGTTATGTCCGCAAAAACATATAGCACCCGCAGCGGCAGGTGCGAGAAGGCTCTTACGCAATGACGCCCCACTCGTCCCCAGAACCCGAGGGGCGGGATGTTTCTTCCGTTTTGGCTAACCCCGTCTGGCAGGGAGGACGTTTTGTTTTCTGACATTTCTTTTTTGCTTATTCCGATGCCGCGAATATATGCTTATTTTCCCCTTAAAATATCCTCCCGCATCTCTTTGTCGGACTTGATGATGCCGTTGTACGTCCACGTCTTGCCCTCTTTTTTAGTTATCTCAATGCGCTTCTTGTTTGCCGCCACCCCTTCGGCGTTTTTGTACGGGCGGGCGTGGTCAAGGTGCAGAGCAACCGTTGAATACGCAATTTGCACAGGCTTCACTCCGCTGTTTTTCAGTCGCAGACCGAACTCGTAGTCCTGCCCTCCGTAGTGCATGTCCTCGTCAAAGCCGTTCACCTTCATGGCGTCTTCACGCCAGCACGACGAGTTGCAGCCATTGAATGTTTTCGGTCTGGGCGTCAGTGCGTTAATGGCTGACGATATGATTCTGCTGCGCGTCAGTTTGAGCATCTTATAGGTTAATGGTTGGCCATGCCTCAACAGCCACATGGGCGAGAATGGAGCACCGTCCGCCACGTCTTGGCCCGTCAACATTGTGCTTACCGGCATCGTCAGCTTGAAGTATCCGCCCGAGAGGTAAGTACCTTTGCGGGCCATGCGCTTGTGCGTCTCCACAAAGTCCGCCCGCGGAATGCAGTCCTGGTCCGTGAATATAAGGTAGTCCGACTCTGCTGCTGAGATCGCTTTGTTCAGTATCTCAGACTTCTGGAACCCGCGGTCGGTGTGCCATACGTGCTTTATCGGAAGCCGCCCGCTGAAGCTATCCACCAGTAGGCGCGTCTCCTCTCCGCTGCCGTCGTCAGCCACTATCACCTCGTCGGGCATGACGGTCTGGCCTTCGTAGCCTGTTAGCGTCAGCTTCAGCCACCGCGGATTGTTGTAAGTCGATATTATAACGCACGTTTTTATCGTGATGTCATCTTTCATCTTGTTTCTTGTTGTTTTACGGCCTAATTTCGCAATAATTTCATATTAAGCCAAATCATTTCCACATACGGGCGGATTTTGAAGATTTTTTAGCGCAATATGGCCTAAATTCGCGTGTCCATTTTCAAACTCTATTTGCTTATGCACATCCTGATAGTCGCCGAGCGAGCTAAGCTTCCGGCCAATGGCTATGGTGGTCTCCATCGGATGGTATGGGGACTTGCCAAGGCTCTGTCAGACTTGGGCCACAAGGTCTCACTCCTTTGCGCCCGAGGTTCGAGTTGCCCATTCGCCAACGTCATTTGGCGCGACCCTTCAGTCCCCATCGCCGCACAAGTGCCCACAGGTGTTGATGTGGTGCACTTCAACGCCGCCCCGCCCGACGGTTTCGAGTTGCCTTACGTCGAGACCATACATGGTAACTTTAACAAGTCGTTCAGCCACAACGCCATTTTCGTCTCGGCCAATCATGCCGCCAGACACGGCAGCTCCCACTATGTGTATAACGGCATAGACTGGGACGACCCCGAATACGCCAACCCCGACCTCTCTCCCCGAGCCTCCCGCCGTTACCATTTCCTTGGCAAGGCCGATTGGAAGGTCAAGAACCTCGCCGGGGCCATTGCTGTCGCCAAGAGTCTGCCCTCGGGTTCGACTCTTGACGTCATCGGAGGTCGGCGTTTCAGTTTCCATATGGGGCTTCGCTTCACGCTTTCGCAGCGGATAAAGTTCCATGGCATGGTGGCGGGCGAGCGCAAGTCCGCTCTCCTGCGCCAGTCGTCAGGCCTAATCTTCCCCGTCGTCTGGCATGAGCCTTTCGGCCTCGCCGTGGTCGAGAGCCTCTACATGGGTGCGCCTGTTTTCGCCACGCCCTATGGTGCTTTGCCCGAGATCGTCACGCCCGAGGTCGGGCGCCTTTCCGACTCGAGGTCTCAGATGGTTTATGATATAACTCATGCCGACTTCTCGCCTCGCGTGTGCCACGAGTATGCGCGCGACGTGTTCAACGCTCGCCGTATGGCGATGGGCTACGTGGCCAAATATGAGAAAGTTATCAACGGTGAGGTCTTGAACCCCGTCTTACCGGCCATTAAGACGTCGGCCTGCGAGTCCCTGGTTTGGAAAAATGAGTAAGGTTGTCAATGTGCTTATCGTGACGGGCTCCACGCCTCTCACGTCCAGACAGTTGCCTGGTGGGCGACCGTGCCTCGAGTCTTCTGGCCGGCTTTACCATTTTTTCTTCAATGCCATGCCCGATGGGCTGAGGCCCGACGCTGTCGTAGTTCGCAATAAGTGCCTACGGCAAGTCTGCCACTTCGACGTGGCGCCAGCCAACACCCTGCTCATGCTCAGCGAGCCGCCGTCAGTGTGCCTCTTCCCCGAGTCCTACACCCGCCAGTTTGGCCGCCTCCACACTTGCCAGGCGGGCATGAGCCGCCCAAACGCCCACTTCGGGCCTGCCGCGCTGCCCTGGTTCGTAGGCTTTGACGTGCAGGCTGGGCAAGACACGCGCTTCTCCATTTCCTATGACGATCTCGCGTCTTCCGCCCTGCCCGCCAAGTCTAAGCGGCTGTCTCTCATCACGAGCTCAAAATGCTTTACGCTCGGCCACGTCAAACGGCTTCGCTTTGTCCGCGGCCTGCTAAAGGCTTTCCCCGGGCAGATTGATGTCTTTGGCCGGGGGTTCAATGAGGTTGGCGACAAATGGGATGCCTTGGCGCCCTACAAGTACACCATTGCCATTGAGAACTGCCGCGCCGAGCACTATTGGACCGAGAAGTTGTCCGACGCCTTTCTTGCCGGATGCCACGTCGTCTATTCCGGCGCCCCCGACGTCCGCCGCTATTTCCCCGACGCGCCCATGACTGAGATTGACGTGACCAACCTCAGCTCTGCGTGCGCCGCCATCAGCCGTCTGCTCGACTCCGACCCCTACGATTCCGAGGTCGGGGCTTTGCGCCAGGCGCGCCGCGACGTCATGGACAAGTACAACATTTTCCGCCTTATCGCCGGTCATCTTGACCAGATGGATTTCGACATTCCTCGCGCCGATGGCGTCACGCTCAGCCCCATCGGAGCGGTGGCGGGCTTCCCGAACGTCATCAACCACACTCTTGTCTGGCCTTTCTGGAAGGCTGTGGCGCGTCTCTCGCGCCTCTCTTGAGGCCTCTCATGCCATCATTTGCCACTGCCACCCATGGCGCAATGGATGTTCTATGCTGTGGCTCGAAAAAATCATTATATTTGCCTTTATTGCGCCGAGGCGGGTGGTGCTCGCTGCCCGCCTTGCGCCCATAACTTCTTATATTTTATATGAAAAAGGCACTACTCTCTGTGGCCGCGCTTCTTGGTGTGGCCTCCTCAGCCCTCGCCGATGAGGGCATGTGGATTCTCAGCCTCCTCAGCAAGCACAACATCGACGTCATGAAGCAGGAGGGCTGCCGCCTGACGCCCGAACAAATCTACAGTGTCAACAACGGTTCCATCAAAGACGCCGTAATCATCTTCGGCGGCGGCTGCACTGGCGAGATCGTCTCCGACAATGGCCTCATTTTCACCAATCACCATTGCGGATACTCTTCCATTCAGCAACTCTCTTCCGTTGAGCATAACTATCTCCGCGACGGCTTCTGGTCGCGCTCCTTTAGCGAGGATCTGCCTGTCGACGGTCTTCAAGTGCGTTTCCTTAAGTCTTTTGATGATGTCACCGCGGAGGTCATGAAGGGCGTCTCTGACGACATGGAACCCGCGGCGCGCATGGCTCTCATCAACAGCCATTGTGACGCCATTGCCAAAGATGCCGCCGAGGGAGACTTCGTCGAGTCCTCGGTGGAGCGTTTCTTCGGCGGAAACCAGTATTTCCTCATTAAATATAAAGTCTTCAAAGATGTGCGCCTCGTCGGCACTCCTCCCGAGAGCATCGGTAAGTTCGGCCATGACACCGACAACTGGCAGTGGCCGCGCCACACGGGCGACTTCTCCATCTTCCGAGTCTATGCCGGCCCAGACAACGAGCCCGCAGCATATTCGGCTGACAATAAGCCTTTCAAGCCCCAGCACCACCTGCCGGTGTCTCTAAAAGGCATGAAGCCCGGCGACTTCGCCATGACCGTCGGATACCCCGGATCCACCGACCGCTACGCCACTTCGTGGGACGTCAAGCAGATACGCGACGTGGAAAACGCCAGCCGAATCGAGCCGCGCGGCATCAAACAGAAGATTTGGCTCGAGGATATGCTTGCCGACCAGGCCATCTACATCAAGTACGCAAGCAAATATTCGGGCTCTACCAACTACTACAAGAACAGCATCGGCATGAACCGAGGCATTGACAATCTCGACGTCATCGGCCGCAAAGAGGCTGAGCAGAAGGCTTTCAAGGCTTGGGTCAGGAAAAACGGCGACAAGCAGCAAAAGAAAGTACTCAAAAAGCTCAAGTCTCTGACTGACGAGATGGAGCCCTTCTACAAGGGTATGTACTATTGGTTCGAGTGCCTGTGGAATGGCCCCGAGATTTTCAAGTTCGCATACCGAGTCAACAAGGCCGCCAAGAATCAAGACACTGCGGCCGTCATTGATGCCGCCAAAGCTTTCTACAAGGACTACAGCGTCAAGACCGACCGCCGCGCCACAGCGGCCCTTCTCGCCTACTACGCCTCGCATGTCGACTCTAAGTTCCATCCCGCATTCTTCAAGGGCGTGGCTCGCGAGGCCGCTTTCGCGCCTTTTGTCGACAAGCTTTTCGATGAGAGCATCGTGGCCGACTCCGCCCGCCTGCTCTCTGCCGCCCGCGCTGCCGACTTCGGGGCTATAACAGCCGACGTGGCCGTACGCTACGCCGATGACATCATGGGCGTGTATAGCCGCTCTATCGTCAAAGCTTCCGGCTCACTCGAAGAGCAACTCGATGATGCCAGGAGGATATACATGGCCGCCCGCATGCAGATGCAGCCCGAGCGATCCTTCTACTCCGACGCCAATTTCACTATGAGGCTCAGCTACGGCCAGGTAGGCGGATACTCCACTCCCGACACGACTTACGGCTTCTTTACCGACCTCGATGGCGTCATGGCCAAGGAGGACCCCGACAACTGGGAGTTCGTCGTCGACCCTAAGCTCAAAGCTCTCTACAAGGCCAAAGACTTCGGCAGCTACGCCGACCCCGACGGCAAAATGCACGTCTGCTTCATCACCAACAATGACATCACTGGAGGCAACTCGGGCAGCCCCGTCATCAATGGCGACGGTGAGCTTATCGGCCTCGCTTTCGATGGCAACTGGGAGGCTATGAGCGGAGACATCATTTTCGAGCCCACAGTCCAAAGGTGCATCTGCGTCGACGTCCGTTACGTCCTTTTTGTCATCGACAAGATTGGAGGGGCGCAAAATCTTATTGACGAGCTCACTATCCGAAAATAAAGATTTTTATTACCATTATGCCCTCTTTTACTGCGCGCACGGCCGAGGAAATGGATGCTATCGCCCCGGATGTCATTAAGGCCATCGGACCCAGCAGGGTCGTGGCAATGGATGCCCCTATGGGGGCGGGCAAAACCACCCTCGTCAAGGCTATTTGCAAGGCTCTCGGAACCCCGAGCGTGGTCAACAGCCCGACGTTCGCCATCATTAACGACTATGAGCTGCCTGGCGGCAAAGCAGTATACCATTTTGACCTCTACCGGCTCAAAAGTATCGAGGAGGCTTTCAATATGGGCTTCGATGAGTACTTCTACTCCGGAAACTACTGCTTTGTCGAGTGGCCCGCCATCGCCGAGGACATTCTGCCCGAAGATGCCAAAGTGCTCACCATAACGGTCAACCCCGACGGGTCGCGCACTGTGACGGTTAGTTGATAATACGTCTGCCATGGACTTCAAACTCACGCCCTGCGAAGAGAAGCTGGTGCTCCCACATTCCAAAAACTCCGTCACCATAGGCCTGCCGGCCGAGGACGGGGTGGGGGATACGAGGGTGCCGCTCACTCCGCAGGGCGTTGAGATTCTGGTGGCGCAAGGTCACAGGGTCTTGGCCCAGCGCGGGCTCGGCATTGCCGCAAGGTTCTCCGATGAGAGCTACGCCAACGCCGGGGCGGAGATTGTTGACTCAGCCGATGCGGCTTTCAAGGCCGATATTGTGGTTAAAGTCTCGCCTCCCTCCGAGGGACAGTCGGAACTCGTGCGAAAAGGCCAGACCTTTGTGTGCCTCATCAACCGCAATGTGGCTGACGTCAGAGCTTTCCGGCGACTTGCCGAAAAAAAGGTCACTCTCGTAGCCGCCGATGTTATGACTGACGGGGAGTCGTCCGAGCCTGTCATGTCGCGAAGCCTTGGCGAGGTCGAGGGGGCTTTGGCCGTCACCACCGCCGCCCACCTGCTCGAACAGTCCGACGGGGGCAAGGGTGTCATAATAGGAGGAGTGACTGGAGTGCCGCCTACTGAGGTCGCGATAATAGGCGCTGACACTGCGGCCATATCCGCCGCCCGCGCGGCAGCCGCACTCGGAGCCAACGTCAAGGTGTTCGACACGTCTCATTCACTGTTGCAA
Source organism: Bacteroidales bacterium (assembly GCA_004552385.1). Taxonomy (GTDB): domain Bacteria; phylum Bacteroidota; class Bacteroidia; order Bacteroidales; family Marinilabiliaceae; genus W3P20-009. The sequence continues at coordinate 6,747 of SFOL01000052.1, forward strand.
AAACTTGAGTGGAAGATGTCGAGCCACGTCTTCACGTCCGTGCTCCACCCTCAGGCGCTTACCAAGGCCCTCAAATCCGCCGATGTCATTATCGGGACGCGACATGCCAATTCCGGACGGCAATATTTCTGCGTGCCGGCCGGCTATCTATCTCTCCTTAAGCACGGAGCTGTAATCATTGACCTCGACATCGTGGCCGGCGGGCGCACCGAGCTGTCGCTCCCAACCACGGTAGATGAGCCTGTGCTCCGCTCGCGCGGACTCTTTTTCCATTGTCTCCCGGATATTACGGCTCTCGTCCCTCACACTGCGTCAATTATCATCAGCGACATCATCTCGCCTGCTTTGTCACAAATCGCGACAGACGGAGGAGTTGAGAACGCCGCGCGCTTAAACCCCTCAGTCGCATCTTCCATCGCCATATTCCGAGGGACGGTCACTAATAAAGACCTCTCAGTGCGCACCGGGCTTGAATATGTCGATGCGCGCCTGCTGCTCATTTAGCGGGCGAATTGTTCCACCGCACGCTTTTACGCTTTATTAACATAATGCGTTTCGTCACCTAAGAAACGCGACTCGTCACCGCCCCGAGTTAAACTATTGACGGCTCACATACGTTTTGAGCATAATTTGAGTTATAACCCCACGTCATAACAGGCCGAACACCTCATGACTCTTGCAACTTTTACTTTTAACCGCCGTAAATTGGCACTGAAAACGGAGCTGAAAAGCTTCGCTGTTAGTATAGAACATTAGGTTTATAGTATAAAGTCAAGTATTATGAAATCTCTTGCAGTTACCTTTTTCACGGCCATCGCAATTATCAGCCTTGCGCTCATATTCGATGTCACCTCTTCCGACGGCGTAACCACTGCCTCCGGACGTGTCGGCAAAACTATACTCACGCGAGATTCGCAAGGCAGGGTCACCAGTGAGCTCACTTTCGCCATCGACGGCAAGAAGTGGGAGGAGACTGTGATGAAACAACTCAGCTATTATGACAACAAAATAGAGACCGTCACGTATAAGAAGGCGGATGGCGTCTGGAACGCCTCCTCCAAGGTAGTTACCGAGACTGAGGGCGGTAAGCCGGTGCGCTCTACTTTCTTTCAAGCCTCGGAGAGCGGCAAATGGATTGTCATCGCCGAGCAGAAGGCCGATGACCTCAGCAACAATGACGTCGTTGACGATCTCGTCTTCGACTCCGCCGGCAACCTTGTCATGAAGGCGACCTACGCCTATCTTGACGGCCAGAAGGTCGGCCTGCAAAAAGAGGAGTATGGTTACGAGAATAACAAGCAGAAGATGAAAGTCTTCTACGCTTGGAACGGCAACAGTTGGAGCAAGACGGTTTCTGCCAAGGTCGTGGCCGAGTAGCATGGTTAATGACTTGCCCGTTTCCGTGGTGTGGAGCCGACAGGAGGAGCGGGAAGTCGCCTCTCGCAATGATTGGGAGATCATCTGAAAATATACCGGCGTGTGGGGTGCTTTGTGCTCCGCACGTCGGTTTGTTTCAATCCGTGCCCCTCTACGCTGTTTTAGACGCAACCGATGGTAGCAAATACTTACTTGTCGGTGTTGAATTTTTAAAACGGTTTCGTTATATTTGTGTCAAGCAGGCGGAGTGTGATTTCTATCTTCACTCGGTTTCTTAAAATAAGCAAAAAAGGCGACCACGGGCCGCGACGCACCGTTCGGTGCTTCCGACTTGTGGTCTTAGTTTAAGATATGTAGTTGTTTTTTGTATGAATTACATTCAGTTTGACGGTACTCTGCTACCCAACTTGGAGTATTCACTCTTCAGAGAGATACTTCAGGCCAACAGGGCTGGAGGCTACCTCAGCACTACGCTCGTAGGTTGTAACACGCGCAAGTATCACGGGTTGCTCGTCTGCCCTCTCAAGGAGTTCGGCGGGGCGCCATACGTAATGCTCTCCGCCCTGCAGTGCAGCATTGCCGTCGGCGAAAAACCTTTCAACCTCGACGTCCAAGAGTATAAAGGTGACTTCTTCGAGCCCAAGGGACATAAGTACATGATCGGCTACGAGGCCTCGCCAACGTCCACGTTCACCTACCGCGTCGGAGCTGTGGTCATACGTAAGCAGTTTATCCTCGCCCAAAACGAGAGTCAGACTCTCGTGCGCTACACGGTGCTCGAGGCTCCCGAAAAGTTCACGATGCGTCTCCGCCCCTTCCTCGCGTTCCGAAGCGTCCATGACCTCACTCACGAGAACATGGCTCTCGACACCCACTACACCGAGGTCGACGGCGGTGCCGCTTTCTGTCTCTACAAGGGGTTCCCTAATCTCTACATCCAGAGCAGCAAGCCCATGGACTACGTGGCCATGCCCGACTGGTACCGCGATGTCGAGTATATGCAGGAGCGATTCCGCGGCTACGGTTTCCGCGAAGACCTTTATGTCCCTGGCTTCTTCGAGACGACAGTACAAGAGGGCGACTCGTTCGTAGTCTCGGCATCACTCGAGCCCGTCTCCCCTAAAGGTCTTAAGGCAAAGTTCTCTCGCGAGGAGAAGTCAAGGCTGCCAAAAGACTGCCTTAAAAACGTGCTTATCAACGCCGCGCAGCAGTTCACTGAGCGCGAGCCGGACGGAAGCCTCATGCTCAAGGCCGGCTTCCACTGGAAGAACCCGCAGCTCAGGGACATGTTCATGGCTCTGCCCGGTCTCGCCATTTTCCAAAAGGACAACAAGTCAACCGACGAGATCCTTAAGACAAGCCTGCCTAACCTCACGAAGCTCTACGTGGATCAGGCGTCCTTCAACAACACCTCGGTCGACATACCGCTATGGTTCTTCCACTGCCTCAACGAGATGGAGCGGTTCCGTGGCGACGATTTCAACGTGGCCGACTACTACGACACCATGAAGCTCCTGCTCGACCATTACTGGGTCGGAGTCGCCGGTAAGATGCACCGACTCGACAACGGTCTCATCTACGCCCGCAACGAAGGCCACCCGCAGCAGTGGATGAATGCGCAGACCAGCTACGGCCACATGGTCACCCCGCGTTACGGCAGTTGTGTTGAGGTTAACGCCTTGTGGTACAACGCTATAGCCACCACAATTGCGACTGCTCGAAAGGTCGGCGACAACAAGTTCGTCGAGACATGGTCGACAAGGCTCGAACAAATCGGCAAAGCCTTCCTCCAGACGTTCCTTAAACCCGACGGCACATTATATGACCGTGTCGACGGCGATTACAAGTCGCCCAAGATACGCCCCAACCAGGTTGTAGCAGCTGGTCTTAAGTTCTCGCCACTCTCTCGCGAGAACAAGAAGGCCATCATCGATGTCGCCACCGCAAAACTCCTCATCCCCTATGGCCTACGCACCATCTCGCCCGAAAGCGAGGATTACCGCGGCGCCGTGGTCGGAAACGAGGATGAGAGGGCCATCTGCGCTCACCAGGGCACGGCATACCCGTGGCTCCTCGGCTTCTACGCCGATGCGTTGCTCAGCGTATATAAAAACTCCTGCATCGCGCAGCTGCGCCGCCTTGTCGATGGCTTCAACGCCGTCATAAAGGATCATGGTGTAGGCTCAATAAGCGAGAGTTATAACGGAAATCCGCCTTACAAGGCCGAAGGCGCAATATCCATGGCGTGCAGCGTCGCTGCTGTTCTCAAACTTATAAAAATCATCGAATCTAAATAGAGCCCTATGAAAGTTTTAATGTTTGGATGGGAGTTCCCACCTCACATTAGCGGTGGCCTCGGCACCGCGTGCTATGGCATCACGCGAGGCTTGGCGACAATCCCCGACCTCAAAGTCCTTTTCGTCGTCCCTAAGGCTTTTGGTGACGAGGACAAGAGCAAGGTTGAGGACATTATTGGAGCCAACACCGTCTCCATCGTCAACAAGCACATCAGATACAGCCAGCAAAGTAAGCAGCTCGACTATATCGAGGTCGACTCTAAACTCGTGCCTTATGTCGACCCCGAGGAGTATTACAAACTAAGGACCCTCAACGTCGGCGACGGCTACAAGTATTTCCAGACCGACGAGAACGGCAAGTTCCACTTTGCCGGAGGATACGGTGCCGACCTCATGAACGAGATCCGCAACTACGCCATCATCGGCAACATCATTGCGCAGGAGAACTCGTTTGACGTCATCCATGCGCACGACTGGCTAACATATCCTGCCGGCATAGCCGCAAAAGAAGCCACAGGCAAGCCGCTCGTAGTCCATGTCCACGCCACTGATTTCGACCGGTCCGGCGGACGCGTCAACCCCGTCGTCTATGACATTGAGAAGAGGGGCATGGAGGCCGCCGACAAGGTCATCACGGTCTCAAACCTCACAAGGAACACGGTCATTGAGAAATACGGCATTCCCGCCGAGAAGGTAGTGACCGTCTATAACGCCGTCGACCCCATCCGGAGCGACTATAACAACTATGCGCGCAAGGGTGTCAACGAGAAGATTGTGACCTTCCTCGGGCGCATAACAATGCAGAAGGGCCCGGAATACTTCATCGAGGCGGCCTACAAGGTCCTCCAGAAGATGGATAACGTCCGCTTCGTCATGGCGGGAAATGGAGACATGATGGAGAAGATGGTTCGCAGGGCCGCAAGCCTCAAGATTATGGACCATTTCAGCTTCACCGGCTTCCTCCGCGGGCAGGATGTCTACTCCATGCTCCGAATGAGCGACCTCTATGTCATGCCGTCCGTGTCCGAGCCTTTCGGCATATCGCCGCTCGAGGCCATGCAAAGCAACGTGCCTGTCCTCATATCTTACCAGAGCGGCGTGGCCGAAATTCTCACTTACGCTATCAAGACTGATTTCTGGGATGTCGACGCCATGGCAGACGCCATGTACGGCGTCCTCAATTATCCGTCTCTCGGCAAAATGTTCGCCAAATACGGCATGGATGAGGTCAACTCGCTCAAGTGGGAGAACTCCGCCAAGCAAATCAAAAGGGTTTACGACTCGGTCGTTAAATGAATGTACATACTATGAAAAATATTTGCCTGTATTTCCAGCTACACCAGCCTGTCAAGCTCCGTCGATACAGATTCTTCGATATCGGAAACG
>SFOL01000153.1 GCA_004552385.1 Bacteroidales bacterium
GGTTCTAAGGACCAGATCAAGCAGCTCTGCGGTATGCGCGGTCTTATGGCTAAGCCTCAGAAGTCTGGCGCCGAAGGCCCGCAGATCATTGAGAACCCTGTCATCGCCAACCTCAAAGAGGGTCTCTCCGTACAGGAGTACTTCATCTCCTCTCACGGCGCGCGTAAGGGTCTTTCCGATACCGCTCTTAAGACGGCCGATGCGGGTTACCTTACCCGTCGTCTCGTTGATGTCTCAAACGATGTCATCATCACTGACGAGGATTGCGGCACGCTCCGCGGTCTCACATGCACGGCCATAAAGAACAACGATGACGTTATCGCAACCCTGTACGAGAGGATTCTCGGCCGCGTGGCGGTCAATGACGTCATCGATCCGCGTACCAACGAGGTAATCGTTGCCGCTGGCGAGGAGATTACAGAGGCCAAGGCTCAGATGATTGAGGATTCGCCGCTTGAGAGCGTCGAGATCCGTTCTGTGCTCACTTGCGAGTCCAAGAAAGGTGTCTGCGCCAAGTGCTACGGCCGCAACCTCGCCACCAGCCGTCTTGTCCACAAGGGAGAGGCTGTCGGAGTCATCGCCGCGCAGTCTATCGGCGAGCCTGGTACGCAGCTTACTCTTCGTACATTCCACCAGGGCGGTGTCGCAGGCGGCGACACTGCGCAGAGCGAGCTCAAGTCTAAGTATGACGGTATTGTCGAGATTGATGAGCTTCGTTCCGTACCGTTCACCGATGAGAGCGGCAACAAGATTGACATCGTCGTCAGCCGTCTCGCCGAGTTGCGCATTCTCGACAAGAATACTCGCAACGAGCTTGTACGCCACGAGTTGCATTACGCCTCTAAACTCTACGTCAAGAACGGGCAAGAAATTGAGAAAGGCACAAAACTCTTCGATTGGGATCCGTTCAACGCTCCCATCATTTCCGAGAAGGCTGGTATGGTCCAGTTCGAGAATATGGAGGAGGGCGTGACTTATAAGGTCGAGAGTGATGAGCAGACCGGTTTCTCCGAGAAGGTCATCATCGAGAGCCATGACAGAACCAAGTCTCCTGCCATTAACATCATGGTCGGCGATGAGAAGGTCATGACCTACAACCTCCCTGTCGGTGCCCACGTCTCTGTTGCCGACGAGACCGAAATTCAGCAGGGTACGACCCTCGCTAAGATGCCTCGTGCCGTCGGCAAGGCTGGCGACATCACTGGTGGTCTGCCACGCGTCACCGAACTCTTCGAGGCGCGCAACCCGAGCAATCCTGCTGTCGTGTCTGAGATTGATGGTGAGGTAGCTTATGGCGGAACCAAGCATGGCAACCGCGAGATTATCGTGACTGCCAAGACTGGCGAGCAGAAGAAGTACCTCGTGCCCCTCTCAAGGCAGATCCTCGTGCAGGCTAACGACTTTGTACGTGCCGGCACGCCTCTCTCTGATGGCGCCATCACGCCTACGGATATTCTCTCCATCCTTGGCCCGACCAAGGTTCAGGAATACATCGTCAATGAGGTTCAGGATGTCTACCGACTCCAGGGTGTGAATATCAATGATAAGCACTTTGAGGTCATCGTGCGTCAGATGATGCGCAAGGTTGAGATTCAGGATCCGGGCGACACCATATTCCTTGAGCGTGAGGCTGTCGATAAGATCGACTTCCAGGAGGAGAATGACCGTATCTGGGGCAAACTCGTCGTCGAGGATGCTGGTGACTCAACTTCGCTTCGTCCTGGCCAGATCATCACGGCCCGCCGTCTGCGTGACGAGAACTCCCAGCTCAAGCGTCGCGATATGAAGATTGTCACTGTGCGCGATGCCGTTCCGGCAACAGCAAATCAGATTCTTCAGGGCATCACCCGCGCCGCTCTCCATACCAAGAGCTTTATGTCGGCCGCCTCGTTCCAGGAGACTACTAAGGTTCTCAATGAGAGCGCTATCCAAGGCAAAGTCGACTACCTCGAGGGGCTTAAGGAGAATGTCATCTGCGGTCATCTCATCCCTGCCGGTACTGGCACGCGTGGCCTTGGCGATGACCTTGTCGGCTCAAGGGAGGAACTTGAAATTCTTGATAAGCAAGAGGTTGGCGCATAGCCATTCGCTCTGAACATCGTAGTAATGCGCCCTGCGGTTAAAACAACCGCAGGGCTTTTTTTATAACGCTGTCGAGCTCCACGCGGCCTCTTGTATCCTGCGTTTGACTTATGCGCGTTTTGCGTTATCTTCGCGATACAGAGACAAACAACAGTGTT
>SFOL01000053.1 GCA_004552385.1 Bacteroidales bacterium
CTCGTCACGGGGGTGTTCATTATCTTGATAAGAGACGGCGTGCTGAGCGCCACCTCGCTAAAAAGGTCTGGCGTTATGAGTTCGCTGCTGCTGTTCATCAGCGAACTCAAGTTCATGCCAGCCATCCCCGCAAGCATGCCGAGCCCCTTCATATTCGACGATTGGGACGACAGGGGAAGCACCGACGCCGTGCAGGTGAACTTCTTTTGCCTGCAAAAGTAGGCGATGACTGATATCACCATGCAGGCGGCTAAGAATTTGCAGATACACTTTCTGTTGCTCCAATAGTATCTTATGAGCCAGACGATGTCGACCTCCTTGCCACCCTCTTTCTTGTTCTGCTCTTCAAACGTCATCATGTCGCGTTTATTTTGTCAGTGCTACGATTACCGCCGCCATCGATACCAATGACGAGCTCATTGTCACGATTGTGGGGAGGCCTATGTTACGCTCAGGCTTCGTGGGCACTATGACTTCCGAGCCGGGCCTCAACTTGGGGTAGCGGCGGAAGAATAGCACGTGGCGTACGCGCTCGCTCTCGCCGTTGGCATGTACCACGTAAGTCTTCCGCTTGTAGGCTCTCGGGGCGAAGCCGCCGACGGCGTCTATGTAGTCATCGGCGCGCCATTTGCGGTGCCATACCATGTTTGATGGGTTCTGCACCTGTCCGAAGACTCTCACGGTCTGCGACAGCTGCGGCACCTCCACTTTGTCGCCGTCGCACAATATGATGTCATGGTCGGAGCCTGGGTTCTCCATTGCTTTTGAGATGTCAAACGTCACGTATTCATATTGGCTTCCGTTGTTCTTTATGAAGAATGTGGCGGTGTCGCCTTTTAGCGCGCTCAGGCGCAGCCTTATGTCGCGCTCTGTGTCAGACACCTTGAATTTTCTGAATATCCTCACTCCGCGGGTGTCGGCCGAACTCGTGAAGCCGCCGCAACGTTCTACGAGCTCCGAGATGCGCATCTTGTTGTTGATGAGGCCGTATGAGCCGGGGGCGAACACAGCGCCGGTTATGTGTACGTTGCCGCCTATGGTCGCCGCCACGTATTCGCGTATGTAAACCTCGTCAAACGGCTCGAGCTTGAAGTTGTTGCCTCCGTCAGAGAGCGACAGGTCCGGGGTCAGCACCACGGCCTCTATCCGTTTGGCATCCTCGGTCTGCTTCTCTATCTCGTCTCTTTTCAGTCGGCGGACTACTTCGACGTTTGGCAGCGCGGCATATTCCTGAAGTCCGCCCGCTAAGACCACCAGGTCGCCTATGGTCATGTTCTCTCGGAAGTCGAATGTGCCCTGGTGGGCCACTTTGCCGTATATTGTGACTACAGGCTTCTCGCGCATGTCGTCTATTGACGCTATGGTCACGATGTCGTTTGCCTTGAGCTCTATGTCCGTTGTCCCGTTCGATGCGTCCAAGACGTTGAAGTTTACGGCCTCAAGGGTGTAATCATCCTTATATCGCGATATGACGCCTCGGGTCAGGAACGCGTTCTCCGTAATTCCGCCAGCCTTGTCAATCAGGGCTTTCAGCGTCAGCCCCTCGGAATACTCGAAAACGCCGGGTGCGAACACTGCGCCCTCTATCTTGACCGAGTTGTCCACCCTGGCGGTGTTTTTCGCGCTGCATGTCAGTATGTCGCCGTTCACTATGGGCTCGCTTCCCGGGTCGGTCACGTCCTTATACTCCGTGGTGTACTGGCCTATGCGATACAAGCCCACGTGGTCCGTCATGGCCGACGGGGTGAAGCCACCCGCGTAGCGGATCATGTCCGCCACGGTCTCGCCCTCTTTGGCCTCGAAGAGCCCGTTGCGCTTGAACTCGCCTTTTATCTCCACGCGCTTGGCGTAGGTCGGTATCATTACTATGTCTCCGTCGGCAAGAGACGGGTTCACGTCGTTCTTCCCATTCAGCAGGAAGTCGTATATGTCCAAATGGGCTATTATGCGCCCGCCGCGGATCAGCTGTATGTCGCGGAACGTTCCGTTTATGCTCGGCCCGCCGCTCAGGTATAGCACGTTGAAGAGCGACGCGGCTGCCGACACGGTGAAAGTGCCAGGCGCATGAGCCTCGCCCATTACGCTTACCGTTACAGGGTTGGCGTTCGTCACGCGGATGTCGGCGTGAGATGTGCTGCCGATATCCGAGTGTATGCGGCGCAGCTTTGCCGTGATTATCCTGCGGGCCGAGGCCAAGGTCTGTCCGCCCACTTTCACTGGGCCTACCATGGGTATCAGCGCGTTGCCATCGGCATCCACGGTCATGTCATAGCTCTGCTCCGAGTTGCCGTACACGTCCACGGCTATCTCGTCACCGACGCCTATGACATACGAGTCTCCCACGGCGATGCTCGTCTTGGGTTCGAATGTGAGCCCGCTGTGGTTGAAAATGGAGTATCCGAACACGAGCGTGTCGGCCGCCAATGGCTTAGCCTTTTCGACTTCTCGAGTAGAGAGCGGGGTGGCCGTGCTGGCGTCGCTTGCATACAAGTCCTCGTCATTTGTGGTGGATCTGCTGTTCTTCAGGTAGCGCGAGAAGCGTTGCCTCAGCTGGCTCAACTGTTTATCTGTCGCTCCTTTCGCTTTCACCTGCGCAAGGGCGTCGTCTATCGTCATGCCTGCCTTCTCTAACTTCTCGGCGTATTCCTTTATGGTGGACTCCGGGATGCTTGAGATCTCTATGTACTTGTAGTTCTCTTTTGAGATTGAGGAGATGTCGCCCAGCGCCTGCGCCGCCGCGCTTGTGGCCATCAGGGTCATTGCGGATGTCGCGGCCGCAATGCATATACCCTTTGTTATTGTCTTGATGTTCAATTTGATCGGTTGTAAGTTGAGAAACTATGTCTACAGTTCTTGGAACTCTTTTCGGGCCATGTTGAGTGCGGAGGCCACCACTTTGTCCATGTCGTAATACTTATATTCCGCCAGTCGTCCGCCGAAGAGCATGGACCTCTGCGCCTGCGCCAGCTCAGCATACTGTGCCGCCATGTTGCTGTTTGCGGCGTCATTCACGGGGTAGTAGGGCTCCATGCCCGGTTTCCATTCCGTGGAGTATTCGCGCGAGATGACGGTCTTGGGCTGGGTGCCGAACTCGAAGTGCTTGTGCTCTATTATGCGTGTGAAGGGCACTTCGGCGCTTGTGTAGTTTACCACTGCGTTGCCCTGGTAGTTGGGCATGTCGAGTGTCTCGGTCTCGAAGCGCACGGTGCGATATTGCAAATGCCCGAACTTGAAGTTGAAATACTCGTCAATGGCACCGGTATACAGTGTCTTGTGAGCCATCACGCTCAGCTCCGCCCTGTGGGCTGTGTAGTCCACCCCCGTGCGAGTCTCTATGCCCTCAAGCAGTTTGTCCGTCAGTTTGTTATATCCGCCAATGGGGATGCCTTGGTATGTGTCGTTGAAGTAGTTGTTGTCAAACGTCAGGCGGACGGGCAGACGGCGTATTATGAATGCGGGCAGTTCGGTGCAGGCGCGGCCCCACTGTTTCTGGGTGTAGCCTTTTATCAGACGCTCATATATGTCACGGCCCACCAGGACCAGGGCCTGCTCCTCAAGGTTGCGCGGCTCGCTAACGCCCTCCGATGCCATTTTCTCCTGAGCCTCGCGCCTTTGCTCGGCTATCTTGGCTTCTGCCTCTGCGGGGGTTATGACGCCCCACATCTGGTAGAACGTGTTCATGTTGAACGGCAGGTTATACAGTCGGCCCTCGTAGTTGGCTATGGGCGAGTTAGTGTATCTGTTCATCTCCACCAGGCTCGTCACGTAGTCCCACACCTCGCGACTTGACGTGTGGAATATGTGCGCCCCGTAGCGGTGGACGTTAATGCCCTCCACCTCGTCGCAGTGTATGTTGCCGCCGGTGTGTTCGCGCCTGTCCACCACCAGGCATCGCTTGCCTCGTTTGTGCGCCTCGTGGGCGAAGACCGAGCCGAATAGCCCGGCTCCTACTATCAGATAGTCGTACATGTCTTTCTATGCTTCTTTCTCCCTTTGAGGGGTCTTGTGTCGTCTTTTAATAGCCGCCGACAACTTGTCGGCTATGAATACTATGGCGATGTATCGCAACGCCTTGCCTGCCAACATCAAAAGGCAAGTGGCCACAGCGGGCGAGTGGGCCAACCCGAGAGCCGCGGCCAGGGGGTCGCCCACCACCGGGGCCCACACCAGTAGTCCGCACCAGGCTCCGTAGCTCTCCACCCATGCGCTCACTCCGTTTATGCTCTCTGCCGACAGGCCGAACCAATCTGCCAGTTTGCTTATGCCCAAGGCCCAGCCCGTGGCGTAGGTCGCCACGCCGCCCAGCCAGTTGCCCACAGATGCCGATATGACCAGAGGCCACGGCCGGAACGTCCCGCTGGCCGCCAGCGCCGCCAACCCCACCTCTGAGAAGCCGGGAAGCAGCGTCGCCGACAGGAAGCACAGGCCAAAGATTCCCGCAAGGCCCCATCGGGTTATTATCTCGTTCTGAGTCAAGTCGATCTTAACTGATGGCGACGGTGTCCCGGCGCGCAGGTTAGTACAATGGCTTGGCGTTGAACACCTCCAATGCCTTGGCAACTGTCGGGTCCATGCTGTTCAGTATGGGGTATATGCCGCCCTCGTCGTTTACCGACTGGGCTATGTAGGCGCGAGTCTCGTTCTCTATGATCTCACTCTCTTTGGAATCAAGTTTGGCCGGGCGCTTAAGTCCGTGGCGGGCGGCGTAGGCCTCAAGCCCGTCAATGTATCTCTGGCTTTGCAGGTAGTGCACCATGTCGGGCATGGCCATGTCGTCCAGCCGTTCGCGCTCTTTGTCTACGATGCTCTTGGCGTAGTCGTATATAATCCGCTTGGCGCGCAACTGATACAAGTAGGTCGAGGCCGTGGCGGTGTCATACGCCACGAAGATGTCGGGCACTATGCCTCCGCCGCCGTAGACTGTGCGGCCTTTGGCCGTGTGGTATACGAGCGATGTGTCAGCCTTTATGCTGTCGGCGGAGAACAGCTCGCCCGATTTGTAGCGTTTAGTTATGTCGGCGTAATACTCGTCGTCGCCATGCCCGTACGGGCGCTGGATGCAACGGCCTGATGGAGTGTGGTAGCGGGCCACGGTCAGACGTATGGCCGAGCCGTCAGCCAGCGGCATCTCGCTCTGGACGAGCCCTTTGCCAAACGACCTGCGGCCTATTATCGTTCCGCGGTCGTTGTCTTGCATGGCGCCGGCGAATATCTCGCTTGCGCTGGCCGAGTATTCGTCAATCAAGACGACGAGATCTATGTCGCGGCACGAGCCTGTGCCGTCGGCCCGCGTCTCCTGCCTCCGCTGGTGGGCGCCCTCCGTGTAAACGATCATCTCGCCGCGGTCCAAAAACTCGTTGCACATGGCTTGGACTACGTTCAGGAACCCGCCCGAGTTGGATCTCAGGTCCACAATCAACTTTCCGCACCCCTGGGTCTTGAGCTTTGCGATGCCCTGGAGCATCTCCTCATACGTCTTTTCCGCAAAGCGGTCTATCTTCATGTAGCCCACGCCTTTGGCTATCTCGTAGGCTGACATTACGCTCGTCAGCGGTATCTCGCCACGCGTTATGTCGAAGTCTAATGTCGTCCCGTGTGAGCGGACGACGGTTATCTTCACTTTTGTGCCGATCTCGCCTCGCAGTGAGTCGAGCACGGTCTGGTTGTTGATCCATCCGCCCGTGAAGCCGCGGTCGTTGACCTTTATTATCTTGTCGCCGGGCAGCACACCGAGAGCCGATGACGGCCCGCCGCTCACCACGCTCTCCACTCTTACCGTGTCGTCGCGCAGGCTGAACTGGACGCCTATGCCGCCGAAGTTGCTCTTTAGCTCGCCTGTCACTTTCTTCACCTCTTTGCGAGGTATGTAAAGGCTGTGGGGGTCAAGCTCGCACAGCATCTTCGGGATGACGGCGTCTTCTATGGAATCGGCGTCGACGTTCTCCACGTAACAATTCTCTATCAGTGTTATGATTGATTGCAGCTTGTCGCCACCGCCCGAGCCGAGGCCGAAGAGAATGTCGCCTTCGTTCAGCCTGCGCGAGAACTCGCTCGCCGCTGCGTTTTTGCCTGCGATCCTGCCAAGGAAGAGGCCCAGCAGGGCCGCCGCCACCACGAGCAATAATATCCAACCGTTTTTCGTTGCGCTTTTCATCTATTAGTTCCTTTGTCGGCCGTCTGCCGCCTTACTTTATTATTATGGTCTCCTCCACCTTGTCCACCTTCACCCCGGCTCTGCGCAGGAGATCTACGCCCTCCGAGCTTCTGTATTCTTCTGAGTATACCACCCTGCTTATCCCGGCCTGGATTATCAGCTTTGCGCACTCAATGCAGGGTGAGGCCGTTATGTACATCGTGGCCCCCATTGAGCTGTTGTTGCTCTTTGCGACTTTCGATATCGCGTTGGCTTCGGCGTGGAGAACGTAAGGCTTCGTCACGTCGCCATCCTCGCACACGTTCTCGAAGCCCGACGGCGTGCCGTTATACCCGTCGCTTATTATCATCTTGTCTTTTACCATCAACGCCCCCACCTGCCGCCTTACGCAGTAGGAGTTGAGAGACCATATCCGAGCCATTGCGAGGTATCGTTGGTCTAATTTGGCCTGTTTTCCGTTGTCTGGCATTGTGTCGTTCCTGCCCATGCTGAGGCATCTAATTGCAAAGATAACACACCAAAACTATAAAAGACAATAGTTTCGGGCTAATCTCTCTCTGCGCCTTTGCCGGCTTACTCTTTGCCCAGTTCTTTGCGCACGTAGTGGTATTCGTGGTTGTCATACTCGGCCCAGAACGCGGCGTCGGGCTTCTCGCCCTCGGGCATTGCGCTGATGATCTTAGCAAGCCTTTTGTGCCGTTCCGCGCCCATGATGTCGTCTATTGAAAGCTCTGTGCCGACATACGACATGAGATGACCTGTTATAGTCCCGCGGGTCAGACCCCTCTCCCTTGCCACGTCCGCCACCGAGCCGAGTCGCCTGAACGCCTCGAGCGATGCCGCTTTGGTCCCTATCTTCTCTTTGGCGGGCGCGGCCGCGGGGGTGGCGTGCTTTGCCGGCTTGGTGCCTTTTTTGTGGAAACTGCTTACGATGGAGAGGATGTCGTTGCCGTATTTTTTTATTTTCTCCTTGCCCATTCCGCGTATCTGGCTCAGCTCTTTGGCCGTGAGGGGCACTGTGTCGGCAATGTCGAACAGAGTCTTGTTGGCGGCTATGACGTAGGCGGGCGCATCTTCTTCCTCCGCCTTCTTCCTCCGCCATTCTCTCAGTGCGGCGAACAGCTCTTTGTTCTCCACTTCGTTTATCTCGGCTCCGAAAGACCTTGACTCCGTCTTTTTTTTCAGCTCGGCTTCTTCCTCCTCGTCTTCCTCCTCGCTTATGGCCTTGGCTTTGGCGCTCATAATCGTCGCGGGGCTGAATCCTTTTTCCTCAACGGCGGCAAACTCCGCTTTGCGTAGCTTATATTCCTGGGTCAGCACGGTCGTCAGGTGCGACAGCCTTTTCCTGCCTGCCGCGTCGTCAAGGGATATGTCGGCGCTTTTCATGACCTTGTCATACAGGTCGTCCAGCTTCTCCTCGAAGTACTTTGCCCCGCGCCTGGTCTGTTCCATCAGCCCCTCGTCCTCCGTAATGTTGCCGGAATACGCCCTCTTCTGCTCACATTTGATTATGAAGCGCGTACCCACGCTTGCCATATCAGCGGCCTCGATGTGCATAAGGCTGTCAAGCTGGCTTAGGCATTTGCCATACCGTCCGCCGTAGTCGCGCTCGAGCATGTTGACTATGCGTCGGATGGTTGCGAATATCGCGTCGAACGTGAACAGGTCTCGCATCATGGATACGGCGTAGTCGCTCGCGAAGTCGTCTATGGCCTGCGATGTGAGTTTCGTCCGCTCGTTCTCTCTGTAGAAGTCCGCCACGGCGGGGGCAGTCCTTATAGAACCCGGCGTTATGCGGTCTTTAAGCACGAGGCCTTCGAACGTGCGGCACCGCGACAGGGCGACATAGACCTGGCCTGCCGAGAATGAACGGCTGGCATCTATTATGGCTTTGTCGAAGGTCAGACCCTGACTTTTGTGTATCGTGATGGCCCATGCCAGGGCGAGTGGGATCTGTGAGAACGTGCCGGCCGTTTTGGCCACGGGCTGGCCGCTCTTCTCGTCAATATCATATTTTATGTTCTCCCATGACGAGTATCCTACGTCAATGTCGCCTGTGTCTTCGCATCTGACTGTCACCTGCTCTTTGCTCAGCGACGTGACTTTCCCAATCTTGCCGTTGTAGTAACGCCTGGGCTCATGGTTGTCGTTCCTTATGAACATCACCTGCGCGCCCTTTTTGAGGGTCAGGCAGTTTGTGGTGGGGTACATCTGTTCGGGGAAGTCGCCCGCGACTCTACTCTCGTAGTGGTGAGCTTCGGCCTTTAGGGCTTGTAGTTTCTCCTCGTTAATGTCCTCGGCGGCTTTCACGTGGGTGGTCATCCTTATGTAACCCTCGCTTTCTTTTGGCGCGAAGCCGGGGTCGCACCTCGAGTTAAGTTTGTCCAGCGTTTCCGCCGATGCTCTTCCCGTGCGCACTTGGTTCAGGATGCCGATGAATTGCGCATCGGTCTGCCTGTATATCTTCTCCAGCCCGATGGTGTAGAATTGCGTGCGGGCCAAAGCCTTGCTCGCGAAAAAATATGGGGTGGGGTAGTAGTCGCCTAATATCTCCAAGTCTTGTGGGGTCACTACCGGGGCCAGCTGCATCAAGTCGCCTATTAGGAGCAGCTGCACGCCGCCGAATGGCCTTTCGTTTTGCCTTATCTCCCTCAGCCGCGCGTCAACCATGTCCAGCAGGTCGGCGCGGACCATGCTCACTTCGTCTATCACCAGAAGATCCAGGCTGCGGATGACCCTCAACTTGCTTGTCCGGATCTTACGCTCCATGGGCGGGCGTTCGCCTGGAGGAAAAGTGCCAGGAGGAATTTGGAAGAATGAGTGTATTGTCACTCCACCCGCATTGATCGCCGCCACACCTGTGGGTGCCGTTATCACCATGCTTTTCAGGTGGCTGTCGGCCAGTTTCCGCAAGAATGTGGTCTTGCCGGTGCCGGCTCGGCCCGTCAGGAACAGGTTGATATTGGTGCGAGTGAGGCATTGCCATGCGGTCCACGCCTGCTCGTTCTCATCTTTGCTGTATGGTGTCTCCATTCTTCCTTTGGCGTGTCCCGGTTTTGTAGTGTGCGCTTGCTTTTTATTTTTTTGTTGATGACCATGTGTCGTAGCACCGGGTCAGTCCGTCTCGCCAGTGCGGCACTTCTACGCCGAATGTGTTAATAATCTTAGCCTTGCTCAGTGTCGAGTAGTGTGGCCGTCGTGCGGGCGTGGGATATTGGCTTGTACTTACGGGTTTTATCTCCGTCTTGGCGTTCGCCATCTGGGCTATGCTCATCGCGAAGTCATACCACGTGCATTCGCCAGAGTTTGAGTATTGGTATATTCCGTCTTGGCCGTCGTATTCATCGGCAATTTTGACGATGGCCCTCGCCAGGTCGTAAGCGAATGTGGGGGCGCCTGTCTGGTCGTTCACCACGTTCAGCCTGTCTCGTTCGCCGAAAAGGCGAAGCATCGTCAGGAAGAAGTTCTTGCCCCGGCTGTCGTAGAGCCACTGTGTCCTTATCGTCACGTGGCGGCAGCCTGTCGCCTCTATGGCCTCCTCGCCGGCGCGTTTTGTCACTCCATATGCGCCGAGTGGGGCAGTAGGCGCGTCTTCCGTGTACGGCTTTTGAGCCGTGCCGTCAAACACGTAGTCGGTCGAGACGTGAATTAGCACTGCGCCGGTCTCCTTTGCCGCCTTGGCCAGGTTGAGCGGACCCGCGTGGTTCACTCTGTCTGCCGCCTCGGTCTCTGTCTCAGCCTTGTCAACAGCGGTGTACGCTGCGCAGTTTATTATGACGTCCGGGGCGTATCCCATCACCGCGTCCGCTACGGCTGTCGCATCGCTTATGTCGCAGTCGGCCGACCTAAGACCCCTGGCCTCACGGTCGTGAAGAAGCTCCATGACCCTGTGCCCCAACATCCCGCTTGCGCCGAACACCAGAATCCTCTTGTCCCGCATGTCGCTAATATAGCTTTTCGTTATAGTCGAATAGGCCGTCAGCCTCTGCCAATGGCTTGTGCTTGCGGTCTTTGTCGCTCAGCAGTGCCTTGCCCGTTGGTATGCGCCAGTCTATGCCGAGCGCGGGGTCGTCAAACGCAATGGCTCCCTCGCTCTCGGGGCAGTACGGGTTGTCGCATTTATATTGGAAGAGGGCAGTGTCGCTAAGCACTGCGAAGCCGTGGGCGAAGCCGCGCGGGATGAAGAACTCCCTGTGGTTCTCGCCAGACAGTTCCACCGCCACGTGTTTGCCGAAAGTGGGGCTGCCTTTGCGGATGTCAACAGCCACATCGAGCACGGTTCCCGATATGACCCTCACGAGTTTACTCTGGGCGTGCTCGCCTCGCTGAAAGTGAAGACCCCTGACCACGCCATAGCTCGAGAAGCTCTGGTTGTCTTGGACGAAGTCTATCGGGCGCACCATAGAGTCGAAGTCGCGCTTTGAGTATGACTCGTAGAAATATCCGCGGCTGTCTCCGAATATCTTAGGCTCTATTATGACGACGCCGTCAATGGCTGTTTTTATGACGTTCATTTGTGTGTGGTTTTTTGTGACTGTACGCTGTTGTCACTCCTGCCCGGCTAAGCGCAGGAGGTATTGCCCATAATCGTTTTTCCTCATTGGCTGCGCCTGGCGTATCAGATCCTCGCGTGTTATCCATTTGTTGCGGTAGGCTATCTCTTCCAGGCATGCCACCTTGAGTCCTTGCCTCTTCTCCACCACTTCTATGAATGTCGATGCTTCTGAGAGTGACTCGTGCGTGCCTGTGTCAAGCCATGCGAAGCCCCTCCCCAGTTTTTGCAAGTTAAGTTTGCCTTGCTCCAGATAATACTGGTTAACAGACGTTATCTCAAGTTCGCCACGAGCCGATGGTTTCAGCCCTGCGGCCACGTCCACCACGCTGTTCGGGTAGAAGTAAAGCCCCACTATGGCGTAGTTCGATTTCGGCTTAGCGGGTTTTTCCTCTATTGACACGACCTTGCCTCCATTGTCAAACTCCGCCACGCCGTATCTTTCCGGGTCGGCCACCCAATAGCCGAAAATTGACGCCTCTTTGCGCTCCTCGGTCGATTCGAGTGCGTTTTGCAGAGTCTTGTCAAAACTCTGCCCGAAGAATATGTTGTCTCCCAGTGCCAGACAAACCGAGTCGCTGCCAATGAACTCCCGGCCTATTATGAACGCCTGGGCCAACCCGTCCGGGCTAGGTTGCTCGGCATACCGCAGGTTCAATCCGAAGTCCGCGCCGTCACCAAGCAGGCGCTGGAACCCTGGCAGATCTGACGGGGTCGAGATTACGAGGATGTCGCGTATGCCAGCCAGCATGAGTGTGGATAGCGGATAGTATATCATCGGCTTGTCGTATATCGGCAGCAATTGCTTTGACACGCCTTTCGTTATCGGGTATAGCCTTGTACCGCTACCTCCGGCCAGTATTATGCCTTTCATATATGTTTGTCTTTTTAACACGCCAAAGACGGGTTGCGCATTTTCATTTTCCTCATGGTCATGATGCGCAGCCCGTCTTCCTATCTTTGTGTGTTTTTACACTTCTCCTCTTCACTTGTGAAGTTCGGAACCCCGCCTCC
>SFOL01000154.1 GCA_004552385.1 Bacteroidales bacterium
CATGAAACCTATCGCGGGATAGGCTTACGCCGTTCCGCTTGGCCTCGCGGAGCATCAGCAGCATATAACATAATATTCCGCTGGCGTCATTATCCTTGGTCATGCGGTCGTTTTCGGCCCAAAAGGCATCTTTGTCCGCCCCGATGGCTTTCATGTAGCCAAATTCCTGCATATTGCCGGGCGAGAGAGTGCCGTCAAAATCATATATGAGGGCGACTCGTGGAAGTTTCTTCATATTATAAAGCAGAGGTGTCAGGATTAGCCTGTCTGTTGTCCATCAAATGTAGGCTAAATCTGCGAATTGGCAAGACGGAAGAGACGTGCGCCCAACAAATGACGACATTATAGAAAGGCCGCCGTGCGATGATTATATCGCACGGCGGCCAGGAACCGGAATTATGACATCAAAGTCTGCTTCTCGTGGCTAATCGACCTTTTTGCCCCACCACGTGGTCTTGCCGTCTTGGCCTATGCCTGCGTAGACTTTCGTGACGCAACGCGGAGACGCCTCCCAATCGACCTCACGCTCAACGCACAGAGCCGCCTGGCCGACGATGAGCAGTTTGTTGGCGGAGTCATAGCTCCACTTGCCGCCAAGAGCGGGAGCCCCATTCTCATCAGTAACAGAGCCGTCGGCGTTAAAGTTGACGAAAGAGCTTTCGTCTTGCTCTCGATACTTGTACTCGAGGTTGATATGCTCCCACTTGCCCACGAGGCTGTCGGCCGTCAGCGCACCATAGTCCGGCACGGCGGCGTAACGCTCCGGCAGCGCGATGGGCCATCGGTCATCAAGAGCATTGGCGGAAGCCGGCGCCCACACGAGTCGGCGTACATGACCCATCATGATGGCGTTGGAGCTCGCATTGCCATTTACATTGGCAGGCAGACGGCCTTGGCTCATATAGAACCACTCAGAAGAATTCTCATTGCCCTGCTTTGGGAATATGGCGCAATGGCTGATGCCGACCCAGCCGGTGTGATTCTTGAACTTGTATGGGTGAGTTACTATTGGATAGCAGTCGCCTCGCCCGTTTGTGTTGTTATTTGTGTTGTTACGGCCCGTGATGTCTAAATACGGCCCGGTGATATTCTGCGAGCGGACCACTCGTGTGTTATACGGCACTTCGAGCTCGTCATAGGCCATGAAGAGGTAGTAGTAGCCGTCTTTGTAGATGATCTCGGGACCCTCGCTGGCTTGCCAACGGCTGTTGGCATTGCGAGAGCTGATGGTAACGCCGAAACGCTTCTGCACCTCACCAGCCGATCCGCACCACGGCTCGGAACCTGTGTCAGCCTTCGAGGGCTTGCCCGAAGACGGGTTTAACTGGAGAGCCGCAAAGCCGCTGTGCCAAGAGCCGTGAATGAGCCAATGCTCACCTGACGGCGTCACGATATAGGTCGGGTCAATGCCATTGTAGTAGAAGAATCCGCCCCACTCCGTTGCGGCGAGGTTGGCATCGGTCAGCTCCTTGTCTGACGAGGAGCACGTGACGAAGCCCTTGTCTTCCCAGACTCCGCCATTGGGGTCTGTGGTCTCGCACATGCCGATGAGCGCAGGCACACCCTGGTTTCCGCCCAAAGTCGGTTTATCGACCGGCATGCTGTAGTACATTCTGATCTTGGTCTGCCCGTCGACAGTCACCTTGCGCACCACAGGCGCCCAGTAGCTCAGCTCAAGCTCGGAATTCGTCGTGGTTGGCTTACCTGCCTTAGTGAGGATTTCGTTAACCTTTTGGAGGATCCAATCCGGGCGGGTCTGGTCATAAAATATACCTGGGACATATTCCCAGTCGACAAGGTTGCGCGAGCGTTTGCCCTGGAAATGTCCGTGTCGATCGTGAGCGTTGCCGTAAGAGGCGTCCGTCCCCCACATATAATAATAGCCGTCGGTCCAGTAGACCACGGAGGGATCGTGGACGTTGGCCAGATTCCACGACAGATGGTAATCCCAGTCCGAGATTGAGCTGTAGTCATCGGCATAAGTCGGGATATGGAAAGCTATTTGCTCAGAACCACCATCACCATCCCCACCATCGATTGACGGCTTTGGGTCATCATCTGAGCAAGAAAGGAGGCAGACTGGGGCCATTGCCGCAAACGCGGCGAATGCTATCTTGTTCTTCATAATCATGATTTACGATTATTGAGAGTATTTATGTTAACGTTGGCAAATATAAGTTGAAATTTTAAAGTATTTGTGCAGTGGAAACAAAAATTCCGCCGAGCCACATTGCGGCTGACGGAATTATGTTCTATATATTCAGGGGAGTCGCATCCTAAAGAGCCTCAACCTCTTCTTGCGTAAGGCCGGAGCACTTGACGATGTCACCGACCTGTATTCCGAGGTCTTTCATTGACTTGGCCATTATCCTGGCCCTCTTGGAGTCACCCTCCGACATGCCTGCTTTACGGCCCTCCTCTAATCCCTCGGCGCGTCCCTCCTCTAATCCCTCGGCGCGACCCTCGGCGCGACCCTCGGCACGACCCTCGGCACGCCCCTCGGCACGGCCCTCCTCTAATCCCTCGGCACGACCCTCGGCACGACCCTCGGCGCGACCGAGCTCGTTTTGTTGAATCCAATACATCTCGTTGGAGCGGATGTCGCGGTAGGCCTTAAGGCTGTGCTCATAAACCGCATATTCGGACTTGGACATCTTGCGGACATCGCACACGCCAAAGAGCCTTTTCCACACAGCATCTTGAAGAGACGCCGGCATTCTTTCCAACTTATCCATATTCCTCAAGATATAAATCCAACGTTCAAAATCGTTTTCGCACTCGTCAAGCTCCTTAGTAAAGAGAGGCAGGCACAGGAATGACATGAAGATGCTGTTGGAAAAGACGTTATTGTCGTCAATATCCATAAGCATGACGTCTGTCTTGAAC
>SFOL01000155.1 GCA_004552385.1 Bacteroidales bacterium
GACCCTCAAGGGCATAGACAGCGACCTCCGAGCCGCACCGCGCGAGGAGCGTGTCGAACAGGATGCCCGCCACCTCGTTCGTGTTCCGAGGGTCGACGTCGACGAGGCTGGAAAGCCCCACTTGCTCCGCGAGAGCGAAGTAATCGCCCTGCGCGATCGCTAGCACCTCTTCTAACGTGAATTCGCTCTCATTCACGAATTTCATCATTCTTGTCCTCCTTCTTGCCTTCTCCGTCTTCCTTGTCGCCTTCCCCGTCATGGAAGGAATCGACTTTCGGCATCATGTCCACGAGACGGAACCCCGTCCCGAATGCCCCGTTGACCCTTTCCAGGAATCCGGAAACCTCGGTCTCGAATGCCCCGCTCGAGAGATTGATTAGCGCGTTGTTCGCGTTCACCTCGTCCACGACTTCCCTCTCCATTTTCCGGGCCCCGCTGTTGTCGACGCCGAGGATGGAAAGGATTTTCCCATCGATGTTTTGGTCGTAGGCCTCGAGTTTGTCGAGGAGGTAGGGGATGCCCGTGTTGACGCAGCTGACGCCCCCTTCTTCCGTGACCCCGATGGAGACGATGGCTTCGTCTGCTAGGACGTCGCTAGCGAAGTTTTCCAGCGCCTTCTTGTTCTCGGGAGTCGTGAGAAGGAGAATCGGGATCTTGCATCCGATGCGATTCGTGGCCTTCGTCATCGCGATTTCCACGCGCTCGTTCACGAGGGCCTCGATCTGGGAGAAGACGGATTTCTTGTTCGGGAGCGCGTAGCCAAGCACGATTTCCGGTTCCTCGATGCCGCGCGCCTCGTTGTTGCGGACCCCGTACGTCGAGAGGGGTTTGTCCGGGAAGAACGTCGCGCCCATGGTCTTTATGGGAAGCCCCGAGAGCGGCGTCCCGTAGATGTTGAATCCGTTCGGCGCGAAGTCCGAGAATATCACGAGGTCGTCCGTGGCGCGCCACGCGGAAACTTTCCCGCCCAGATAAAGGGCCCGCTTGATGTAGCGGTCTTCCTCCTCGGTCGCCCCCTCGATTTTCCATTTGCTCAGGAACATGTTCATGTACCGGTCCCGGAAATGGTCGACCCATTTCCTCCTCTCCTCCGCTGGGTCGTAGATGGCTTTTCTTTTCGTTTTCGGCATAACTTACCTCCTTAAGAATTGAGCACGTTAAGCTCGTAATTGCTGGACGTTTGGGCGATGTCGTAGTCGCCGTTGAAGGGATGCATGAAGGTCACGCCCTGACGCAGGTCGTCGGCGATGAGATCGAGCATCCATTTGGGGAATAGGGTGAGCGCCTCCGGCTTGAAGACGGGATCGCATTCCACGAAATCGAAATGCGCCCGGGTGTGGGCATTCGGGGCCTTGATCTCGTCCGTGGCGTACCCTTTGAGATAGAAGAACGCTCGCGCGGAAGCGAGGAGACGGGGCTCGATTGCGTAACTCTCGATCGATGCCCTGTTTTTCGTGTAACGCTTGGAAACGGCGAAGTCGCTGTTTCCCACGACGCTGGACCCTTGCGCTTGCAGCTCTTTCAGGCGCTGGGCGTTGCCTCGCTCGTTCTCCGCCGCCGTCTTCCCGATGTTCGCGATGGAAGAGGCGAAGCCCGTCGCCGCCGAGACGGCATAGGGAGCGGCAAGCCCGCCCGTCGCAAACGTGGCGGCGATGCCGACGCCCGCGTTGATCGCGGATATCGCGATGCCGAGGCCCTGCATGCCCAGCTGCACCGCTTGGGATTTCAGGTCATAGTTGTAACCCGTGCGAAGGTAGTCGAGATAAGCCGACGTGTAAACCGGCGTCTCGTTGTTGCGGTTGATGATGAGATGCAGCGGATAGTCCTCCGCCCAAACGGGCGTGAGGATGGATTCCGAGACCGAATAGCCGGGCCATGAATGGAGGCTCAGGTCGAATTCGGAGACCATGGAAGGCGATGCAAAGAACTTGAAGACGACTTTATTGTCGCCGGTTTCGGATAGGTTCGTGTTGAAATAAGACTCCTCTCCCTTGAGAACGATGGAAAAGGAATCGTAAACGATTTTCGCGAACCGGAATTCGCTGGAATAGACTTTCGGCTCGAGCCGCCCGGAGGCCGCTCTCCCGTCCATCGTCTCCGTCGGTTTGGAATCCATTTTCGGGAGAACGAACGATCTGTTCGACCTAGACGGGGTCCACTCGATCGTGCTTTCCGTGTCCGGGTTCGGGAGGGCAAATACCCGTCTACCCTGTCGAATGGCCTATAAGGCAAGCAAATGGCCTTTTTGAGTCCGAGCGAGGTGCGCTCGATCGAGGATTCCGCGACGAGTTGGTCGACTGCGTAAACATCCTTTTTGAACATCGCTGTCAAGGGCTTGAGTCGCAAGATCGCGGGGAGCGACGTCGGCCATGCCGTCGTCGAGGAGAAGACGCGAGCGCATTGCGGCGCGTGGATTTCCGTGACGTAATTAGCGGCGGTCCCGGCCTGCTCCTCCTTGACGAAGAGGCCGTTTTTGTCATACCAAAGTTTATAAAGGTGGGTTTCCGTCAAGAAGGGGGCATCGTCGGAGGACTTGCGCCCGGTCCAAATCCTCGCGCCCATGACGACGCAGGCGCGCCCGTCGATGACGTCCGCGATGCCGAGGGTTTTGGCCGCCGCTTTCACGACCTTTTGCCCCATGGAATCGGATGGGACGAGATAGGACGCGATGGGGGAATCCGGGTCCGTGCCGTCCGCGAAATAGAACGCCGTCCAGTCAAGCCCGTCGATTTCCAGCGTTTCCTTGCTCGTTCTGCGGAAGTTGCCGGAGATTCCTTCCGGGAAACGGTCGATGATGGGCAAATAGGAGTTCCCGGTCTTCGATTTGACGAAACGGTCTTTATGCTCCCTCGTTACGCGGGTGCGGCTGGAGAGATAGCTCGCGATGCCGACGGCGCCGCCCATGGAGGACATGAAGTTCAGCTCGTCGAAAAGGAGACGGACGCGGACGACTTGGTCGGATACTCTATCGATTTTCTCGATGAAATAGGGGAGTTTGTTGGTTCGTCCGGTTCCCCCGTCCGCCTGGATGATGGCATAGTCGTAATCCTCGACGTTCACCGGGATCGCGAACGCGGAATCCATTTCCAGCTTGATCTCGAGTTCCGGCTCGAGCTTGAACGGGGCGCATGCCAGGAACGAGAGCGCGGACGGAAGGTCGAAGATCGCGCCGGCGTTGTCGAGAGGCAGGTCCAGCGCGAACCGCTGGCCCTTCGTGAACGCCTTGCCGGTTTTGAATCGATACAAGACGACATTCGTGGATGAATAAGGCATCGTTTACTCCTTTCTCATAAGTAGTCGTAAATCTCGCGGAACGCGACGAGGGAGTCGAGGGAATCGAAGCCGACTTCCCGCATGGCACCCGCTCCCTTGAGCCCCGAGAAGACGCGGCTC
>SFOL01000156.1 GCA_004552385.1 Bacteroidales bacterium
GCCGCTGTCCCATGCGTGACCCAGAGCGTCCACATAAGTGTCCACATAGCTGTCGCCGCAGGCGCAGGTGTGCGTCGTGTAGCCCTTGGCCGTGCAAGTCGGAGCTGTGACAACAGCTTTGTAGCTGTGCTCGTGCGTGAGCTTCGGGATGGTTTCCGTCTTTGTCTCACCGCAGCGCGTGCAGGTGAAGGTCTTGACGCCGGTCTCGGTCTCGGTCGGCTCCTTCGTCACTTTGCCGCTGTCCCATGCGTGACCCAGAGCGTCCACATAAGTGTCCACGTAGCTGTCGCCGCAGGAGCAAGTGTGGGTCGTGTAGCCCTTTTCCGTGCAGGTCGGGGCCGTCACAACGGCCTCGTAGCTGTGCTCGTGCGTGAGCTTTGGGATGGTCTCCGTCTTCGTCTCGCCGCAGCGCGTGCAGGTGAAGGTCTTGACGCCGGTCTCAGCCTCCGTCGGCTGCTTGGTCACTTTGCCATTGTCCCATGCGTGACCCAGAGCGTCCACGTAAGTGTCCACGTAGCTGTCGCCGCAGGCGCAGGTGTGGGTCGTGTAGCCCTTCTCGGTGCAGGTCGGAGCAGTGACGACAGCCTTGTAGCTGTGCTCGTGCGTGAGCTTCGGGATGGTTTCCGTCTTCGTCTCGCCGCAGCGTGTGCAGGTGAAGGTCTTGGTGCCGGTCTCGGTCTCCGTCGGCTGCTTGGTCACTTTGCCATTGTCCCATGCGTGGCCGAGCGCGTCCGTGTAAGTATCCACATAGCTATCACCGCAGGCGCAGGTGTGCGTCGTGTAGCCCTTTTCCGTGCACGTTGGAGCGGTCACGGTCGCCGTGTAATAATGGGTGTGCGCGGTCGTAAATGTCACTGGCTGCGACCAATACTCTTTGCCATTCACAATAACATAGAGGCTCGAGCTGTATTTTTTTCCGGACTGAAGCGAAATACCAAGTTCGCTGTTAATATCATAGTCGAATTTCAGATACGGGCTTGTAATTGGATCCAGCTCATCACGCGTCCCAACCATTTTGCCGCTTTCATCGTAGACGCGAATACCCGCCTGTGCGAAAACGACTTTCTGCGGAAATGTGACCCTGGAAATAATGTGTGCGCCAGTCTCTGTGATGTTCGCCGCCGTGGGGCCTTCCCAAGTTGCTGTGAGAGGTGCAGTTGAAAAGTCAGGGCGGATCACACCCCAGTACGGATTTGAAAAGTGATTATAGCGAATAGTTACACGCTGCACATATTGTTCATAGTTGAAGTTCTGATTATATGTGCAATAATCCGACTCATAAATGCCAACATGGCCATACGGATTTTCCGAATTTCCGGAATAAACAAGGATATCGCCCGGCTGTGGCTGGGCCCCTTTGATACGTTGCCAACCATCAGGAAGGCGATTTGTTGCATAATCACAGCCGTTTCCGCCGGGAGAACGCTGACCAAGATACAGATAGTAGTAGCAAATGAGATCAACACACTGCGCACCGTACATCCCATCATAGTCCAAACTCTTTCCAACTTGACTCTGGGCCCAAGCAATTGCATCAGCGGCCGTATGCCCGGCAGTTGCTGCCAACGCGGTAGTTGGCAGCAGACAGACGACCATCAGAACTGCCAACATAAGACTTAACATCCTTTTTTTCATACATTGTTCCTTCCTTTTGCTGTGTTTTATTTGCGCGGCGAATGGCTGCCGAAGCCGGAGCGGCTTCGGCAGCCGGGTCCGTCACTTTTTTACGTTTTTGCAGAACTCCATCAGGATCGTCGCGACCTGCTCGCGCGTCGCGCTGCCCTGCGGCTCGAGATAGGTCTGGCCGCCGTTGCTCGCGCCGGAGATCAGACCCAGTCCGACCGCGTCCGCCATGGCATCCTTCGCCCAGTCGGACACGCTGTCCGCATCCGGGAAGGTGCTCAGGTCAGCGGGCGTCCACGTGCGCTCAAGTTTGAGCACGCGCGTCATGTACTCCATGAGGATGACCGCGATCTGCTCGCGCGTGACCGGTCGGTCAGGCTCAAACGTCGTGCTGGACGTTCCGGCGACCACGCCGGTCTGGTACGCCCAGAGGACCGCGTCCTGATACCAGTCCTGTGTGAGATCGGTAAACGGCGTCTTGCCGCTCACCTTCGGCTCGCCCTCGAGGTTATA
>SFOL01000054.1 GCA_004552385.1 Bacteroidales bacterium
ACTATGTTATGCTGCTTACTCTGCTTGCGAAGCTTTAAGAACTTTTTTCCTGTCAGCCTCGTTCAGCAAGATTTTGCGTATTCGCATAGCGTGCGGAGTGACCTCCACATACTCGTCTCCCTGGATGTACTCAAGAGCCTCCTCAAGGCTGAAGATGGTTGGCGGGGCGAGATGCACCGCGTCGTCGGAGCTCTTAGAGCGCATGTTTGTGAGCTTCTTGCTCTTGCAGACGTTGATGACTATGTCTCCCTCGCGGGTGTTCTCTCCCACGACCTGGCCTGCGTACACCTCGTCTTGCGGGTTTATGAAGAACTTGCCGTGGTCCTGGAGCTTGTCGAGGGAGTAGGCGTAGGCGGTGCCTCCCTCCAAAGCTATAAGGCTGCCGTTGGTGCGCTTGTCAATGTGTCCCTTCCAAGGCTCGAAGCCGAGCAGGCGGTGGGCCATGACGGCCTCGCCCGCAGTGGCGGTCATGAGGTTGGTTCGCAGACCTATGATGCCGCGGCTCGGGATCTTGAAGTCCTGGTGTATGCGGTCTCCGTGCCGCTCCATGTTTATGAGCTCGCCCTTGCGTTGGGTTACCATCTCGATGCTCTTGCCGCTGTAATCCTCCGGCAGGTCGATGGTAAGCTCCTCTACAGGCTCGCATTTCTTGCCGTCGATCTCCTTGATGATGACCTGAGGCTGGCCCACCTGGAGCTCATAGCCCTCGCGGCGCATGGTCTCAATGAGCACCGAGAGGTGGAGCACGCCGCGCCCGTAGACGTTCCACGCGTCGGCGCGGTCGGTGTCTTCCACGCGCAGGGCCAAGTTCTTCTCGAGCTCTTTCGTGAGGCGGTCCTTTATGTGTCGGCTGGTGACGAACTTGCCGTCCTTGCCGAAGAAAGGTGAGTTGTTGATGGTGAAGAGCATCGACATGGTCGGCTCGTCAATAGCTATGGTTGGCAGGGACTCCGGGTTGATGGCGTCGGCCACGGTGTCGCCGATGTCGAAGCCGTCAAAGCCGACTATGGCGCAAATGTCTCCGCACCCTACAGTGTCGACTTTCTGCTTGCCCATGCCGTCATAGACGTAGAGCTCCTTTATGCGCTGCTTGACGACTCTTCCGTCGCGCTTGCAGAGGCCCACGTCCATTCCCGCCTTCAACTCGCCGCGGTGCACGCGTCCCACGGCTATGCGGCCGGTGTAAGACGAGTACTCCATTGAAGTCACGAGCAGCTGCACGGTGCCCTCGTTCACTTTCGGGGCGGGGATCTCGTTTATGATGGTCTCGAACACCGCGTCGATGTTGTCGGTCTTCTTTTTCCAGTCCGTGCTCATCCATCCCTCTTTCGCCGAGCCGTAGACAGTCTTGAAGTCCAACTGGTTCTCGGTGGCGCCGAGGCTGAACATGAGGTCGAACACTGCCTCGTTGACCTCCTCGGGGCGGCAGTTGGGCTTGTCCACCTTGTTGATGACGACAATCGGCTTGAGCCCTATCTTTATGGCTTTCTCCAGGACGAAACGCGTCTGGGGCATTGGACCCTCGAAAGCGTCGACGAGAAGCAGGCAGCCGTCCGCCATGTTGAGGACGCGCTCCACCTCGCCACCGAAATCCGAGTGGCCCGGGGTGTCTATTATGTTTATCTTGGTGTCGCCCCACTTCACGGCGCAGTTCTTCGCCAAGATGGTGATGCCGCGCTCGCGCTCCAGCTCGTTGTTGTCCATCAGCAAGTCTCCCACCTGCTGGTTCTCTCTAAAGGTCTTGGCGGCCTTAAGCATCTTGTCCACGATGGTCGTCTTGCCGTGGTCGACGTGGGCTATTATGGCCACGTTGCGAATCTTCGCGCTGTTATCTACAGACATGTATGTGAATCCGGGTTATCTTGTTTCCTCTGTTCTGTGTGGCGGCTTCGTGAGTAGGCAAATTCCGCCCTGTTTCGCGAAAGTAGCTATTTAGGTTGATTGCTATGTCGCTGCGGCTGTTAAATAAGGTTTTGGGGGTGTCCGCATTCCTGCCGGCGGCAGCTAAATCCGCGCCCGGTTGTTTTTCCCTTTCTTGTCACGCCTTGTCGCCCCATATCTCTTTTTCGAGCTCGGCGAACGCTTCCACCGCCCCCGTCCGGATGAAGATGTCGGCGTAGCGCGTCAGCTCCGACGGCTGAGGGTTGACCTCTATCACTTTGCCACCGTGCCGCTTGACTATAATCGGCACCATGGCCGCCGGCATCACGGCGCCTGTCGTTCCCACGACGACGCACACGTCGGCTCTTTCTGCCAGGCTCATGCTCCGCTCGTAGGCCTCGGTCGGTATGGCCTCGCCGAAGAAGACGAAGTCGGGCTTCATCACGCCGCCGCACTCGGGGCAGAGGGGCACCTCCGCGGCCATGTCAAGCTCCGAGGCCGGGACCCGCCGTCCGCACTTGGTGCAAGTGGCCGAGCCCGTCGTGCCGTGGAACTCTATCACGTCGCGCGAGCCCGCCGCCTGGTGCAGGCAGTCTATGTTCTGCGTAACTATGCCTTTAATAAGTCCGTCGGCTTCCATCCGCGCGAGCACCTGGTGCGCCTTGTTGGGTCTGATGTCGTTTTTCTGCATGAAGACGTAGAAGCACTCCTTTATCGTCCGCCAGCTCTTGGCTGGGTTGGCTGTGAAGTGGCTTATCTCTATGTCTTCAGGGTCGTGTTTGCTCCACAGGCCGTCTTTTCCGCCGCGGAATGTGGGGATGCCGCTCTCCAATGATATTCCCGCGCCCGTGAATGCCATGGCGCACTGCGCGTCTCTTATCATTTGCGCGGCGCGCTTTATGTCTTTACCTTCCATTTTTTTTCTGTACGCTGTTGCTATAAGACTGTCTTGCGAGGTCACTACCCCAATCTTTCTATTTCGCTTTCTGTCAGTCCCGTGGCCTCCATTATCTGCTCTGTGGTCAAGCCCATCAGCTTCATCGCCTTGGCTATTTCTTTCTTCCCTTCGGCTATTCCCTCAGCTCTTCCCTCAGCTCTTCCTTCAGCTCTTCCTTCGGCCAGACCCTCCATCCGCGCCCCCTCGAGCACCGAGCACGCGTCCCAGTAGGATTTTTGGCTTATGTGGTACTTGCGCAGCTCGTCATGGCTCATCCTTGCCACCTCGGCTATGGAGAACATCTTCTTGAAAGCCGGCTGCTTGTCGGCGAATGGTATTTCTTGCGTGTTGCCCATGGCGTTCATGTTTGTGAGGTTGTACATCCAGTAATCCGTCTTCGACTTGCAGACGGTCTCGTCTTTTTTGCGGTAGCACGGCAGCTCGAGCACGTAGGCCCTCATCTTGTCCGTGAAGGTCTCGCCCGTCTCCCGCTCCATCATCTCCACCGTCCGCATGGGACGCGGGCGGCCCGCGCTCAGCTCGAAGTTGATGAAGAATATGCCGATGACGGGACAGAGGCCGTAGTTCCAGTTCCCTCCCCTCAGCCTCTGGGTGGAGAACGAGCGCGAAAGGTAGAACAGTATCCTGTCGCGGAAGTTGGGCTGAGCCCTGTTCTGCATCTCCACTATGAGTTCCTCTCCTGCTGCCGTGCGGCATCGCAGGTCGTATATGACGTTTCGGAAGGCGGCCGATTCGGGCCCGACCTCCTTGTCGAGGTACTCGACGTGGTCTATCGGCGACTCCGGTTCAATGAGGTCGTTCAGAAAGGCCGTCATCACCTCCTTGTCGCCGAACACCCGCTTGAAGCCGAAGTCGGTCAGCGGGTCTATGTATTTGCAGTCTGAGTATTCATAGTCCATAGGAGCCGGGTTAACAGTTATCGGCAATTATAGTCATTGCCGGCCGAATTCCCCACTCTTGGCGCTGACTTTATTTCGAATACATGCGAAAAAAAGCCCCGCGGCGCATATTACGCCGCGGGGCTTGTGGGTAGAATGTTCAGGTCAGTGACCGTGGATTAGTACCAGCGCGGGTCGCCGCACTTCTCTATGCCGCATCCGGTCTTGAGCGTGAAGTCGCCGTTGTCGGGGTCGGTGAAGATGTCGGCCGAGGACTTGTCTTCGAGCTTGTCCGCTCCCTTTATGACCTTGAAGCAGTCGCTGAGCCGCTTGCAATTTGACGTGTGGTCGGCAACGTCGCAGGTGCCGCGGACGTTCTTGTTGGTGGTCTCATCGGCCGTCTTGCCGAATATGCAGTTAGAGAGCTCGAACGTTTCAGGGCCTACGCTCTTGTCCTTGAAGTCGATGAAGTACTGCGCATTGCCGCAGTAGTTGTAGAATGTTGAGTTCTTGATGCGCATAGACTCTATGCCTTGCACATACTTGGACTGCATGAAGAAGCATTTGCCCGTGGTGCAGATGTTTGAGAACGTGCAGCCGTCGATGTCGATGTTGTTGATAATTGTTCCGTCAACATGGATGAAGCCGTAGCCCTTGCCGCAGTTGTCAAATGTGCTGTTGGCGAGCTTGAGGCAGCCTATGGCGTTTGTCGCTTCGTATTTGCCGCCTTGCGTACGGATGAATGTGTTACCGGTGAAACCGCTCACTTTGCAGTCCTCAATTATTAAGCTGTCGACGGCGCAGACGTTACTCTGGTTCAGCAGGTAACCCGCGCCCGTCACCGTCAGGTTCTGGAACTTGACTACGGAGTGACGACCGTCGAGGTTGAGCGACTTGTAGATGGTGACGACATCCATGGCGTTGCCGCGCTCGCCGTAGAAGGTCACGCTCATGCTGTCCGGCAGGGTGAGGGCTGAGGCCTCGTCGGTACTTTCCTCCGCTGGCTTGTCGGCTATCATAGCCTCTACTCCCGCGGGGATGATCACCGTGACTGTGTACTCGTCGTTGCCGTCCTCGGCTGCCTTGGCTGCCACGTCGGCGAGCTGCTCGCCCATGGTGCTGGCGGGGTCGAACGTGATGTTATAGTCGCCCGTGGGGCCGCCGGACTGGGTGATTACGCTCACCATGCCCACGCGGTTCTCGCCGTTCCACAGCTTGATGGAGTAGATGGTCGCAGGTTGAAGCTCGGTTATCTTCATCTCGCCCGCGGCTTTCTGCTCCTCGGTGGGCTCAATCTCGCGGACCAACTCCTCCTGCTTCTCGACGGTGGCTTTGGTGAGGGCTGTGCCGCCTGTCCACCTGACGGTGACTGAAGTCATTGTGGTCTCCGTCAGGTCACTGTTTATGACGTTGATGGCTTCGGTGGTGAACTTCTTAGCGGCAATCCACTTGGAGTTGCCCGACGGGCTTATGGCGCGTATGCGGGTCCAGTACGTGGTCTCCATCTTGAAGCCGTCGACGGTTGCGGGGCTCTTGGTGACCTCGGCCACGATGTTGTCCGGGTTCACCTCGTCGGCCGTTATGGTGTCGGTCGCCGCCTCAATCTGGTAGCTGGTGGCGCCTGGCACGCTGCCGAATGTGAACATGACAGTGGTCTCGCCTTTTCCCGTCTGCTCGCAGCTGAGCGACGTGGGGCGGAAAGTGCCGGCGTAGCTGCCGTCGGCGTCCCAGTCGTTGCCGTCGGTGCAGGCCGACATGCCGCCCATGAGGGCGATGCAGGCCAGTGCGGCTATTTTATTTATGTTGTTCATATTGTCTTCTGATCTTGGTTCGTGTTCTTGAGTCTGGTTGTGGCGGGGCGTGCGGGCGGCGGCCAATACCGCCGCCCGTGCCGCTCCGCGTTTGCTTTTAAGGCTCGGATGTCTGCCTACCAGCCGTAAGAGTTTTCGAGTGTGCCGTTGGAGTCGGCCACGGTGGTCTGGTAGAGGGGCATGAGGTTGCGGTTGATGACCGTCCCGGTCACGGGCGCGACGAATCCGCCTTTAATTTCGGTCGTCACGCCGCCCAGTCCGCAGCTTATGCTGGCCAGGTTGGACCGGTTCTTGCTCGCGCCGTCCTTGAGGTCGTCGGTGCCGTAGCTGGTCATCTCGCCGTCGTAGTCCGACGTGTTGCTCGGGGTGGAGTACCACGTGAAGCTCTTGACGTCGATTTTCGTCTTGGCGGCGTCGGTGTAGTTGAAGTAGACCTTCTTGGGCACCTTGCCCACAATCTCGTCGAGATACTGCTGCTTCATCTCGTTGGTCTTCTTGACGAGGAGGTTCCAACGGATGAGGTCGAACTTGCGGACGCCCTCGCCCGTGAGCTCCCAGGCGTTCTCGTCGACTATGGCTTCAAAGAAGCCGTCTTTGTCGGTCGGCACGCTGGCCATGTAGGCCTCGGCGTAGCCCTTGTCGGCCTCGCTGAAGGCGCGGCTGTGGACCATTGCGAGGGCCTCGCGCGCCGTGATGCCGGCGTCGCCGGTGGCGTGGCCCGTGGGGCCTGCCAGCTCGTTGAGGGTCTCGGCGTAGAGGAGCAGGAGCTGCGAGTAGCGCATACGGATGCAGTTGATGCCGGTCATGACTTTGTCAGACGAGGCCTTGGCGGCCTGGAGCCACTCGTCGTTCATCTTGCGGACGTCCCATTTGCCTATGTAGAGGCTGAACGGGTTGTTGCCCAGGGTCATCTCCTTGGTCACGCCGCCGTCTTCCTTGATCTGGTAGGGGACGCAGGTTATGTCGCGGCGGCTGTCGTGCTCGTCATAAGAGTAGAGGAGCATCGCGGTGGTGACCTGCTTGCCAGAGCTGTTGCCCTTGGGGCCGAACGTGCTCGTCTCTTTGTTGACGCGTACGCCTATCGTGTAGCCGAGCTCGCCGGTGACCGCGAGACCCATGGGGATCTCGAATATGTTCTCCTGGTAGCTCTTGTCGAGGGTGCGCTGGTTGACGAGGTACCACTCGTCCTCGAACGACGGGTTCAATGAGTGCTTGCCGCTCTTTATGACATCCGAGAGCTTGGCGAGCGCCTTCTCGTAGAGGGCCTTGCGGGTCTCGTCGTCGGGGCGCTGGGTGGGGTATTGCGCGTCAGAGAACTCGCTGGCGGTCACGTAGCCCGGCTTGGCCGACTCGCGGATGGCGTAGCCTGCGCGAGTGAGGGCCACCTGGGCGTAGAGGGCCTCGGCAAAGCCGCGGGTGGTGCGCTCGGTCGTGTAGTCGGCCACCTCGCCGGCCCATGGCAGCAGCTCGGCGGCCTCGTCGAGGTTGAGCAGCAGCGTGTCGAGAATCACGTCGCGGTCGGTCTTGCCGACGTAGGCGTTAGAGAGGTCGGACTTGCTCTTCTCGAGCTTCAAGGGCACGTCGCCGAAGAGGCGGATGAGATCCAGATACGCCATGGCGCGGAGGGTGAGGCTCTCACCGAGGTAGCGGCGCATAGCCTTGCCCTGCGAGTTGTCAGCGTCCACGAGGCTGCTGTTGCGGATGCCCTCAATGTTGAGGTTGCAGTCCTCTATCACACCGTAGAGGCCCGACCATACCCTGCCCAGGCCTTTCTCCCACGAGGAGGGCGTGCCGTTGTAGTTCATCACGCCGCGCTCGTTGGCTTTGGTGCAGTTTTCTCCGAGTCCGTCCACGAGCTCGCAGTCGGAGTTGGTCGACGAGACGATGGGTATGATCTGCGAGTAGGTCTGATCCTGGCCCAGGAGGCCGTATACCTTGTTGACGCGCAGGCCGGTGTAGTATACCGAGCTGTAGACGGTCTCAGTGTTGAGCTCGCTCTCGGAGTTCTGGTCAAGGAAGTCCTCGCAACCTGTCGCGAGGCCCGCCAGTCCGAGGGCGATGACCGATATGGGATATATACTTTTCATTTGAGTCTGGTAAGGTGGTTAAAAGGTGATGTTGACACCGCCGACAACCGAGCGGCTCTTGGGGTAGGCGGCATAGTCTATGCCGGGGCACATGGGGTTCTTGTTGGTGTCAACCTCGGGGTCGGCTCCGCTGTAGTTCGTGAAGCAGTAGAGGTTGTAGCCCGTCACGTAGAAGCGGACCTTCTCGAGGAACCATTTCTGCGTGAGCTCCTTCTTGAGGGTGTAGCCGAGGGTGACGTTGTTGATGCGGAGGAACGAGCCGTCCTCAATCACGCCGCTGTGCATCACCATCTTGGTCGTGCCGACGGGGCTGAACTGCGTCTTGCCGGCGTTGATCTCGTTGAGCTTGGCCATGATGTTAGCCGGTCCGCCATAGGCCTCGAGGGTTGCAGTCGACGGGCGCACTATGTTGAGGCCAGTCTCCGGGTCGACGTAGGTGTACCTCTCGCTCAGGCGCATGTCGTCCACGATGTTGTAGCCCTTGCGCGAGCCCTGGAAGAACTCTGAGGCCAGCTTGGTGCCGTTCACTATGTCGCCGCCCAGCGAGTAGTTGAAGAACGCCGCGAAGTCGAACCCGCGCCACTGTGCGTCGAAGCCGAAGCCGCCGCTGACGGGTGCCACGGTCTCGCCTATCTTCTGGAAGACGGGATTGCCCTCCTCGTCACACTCGAACATGGGGGTGCCCGGCAAGAGTATGCCGGTCATGTTGTAGCTCTTGTTGTTGCCCTGGCTCAGGGTCCAGCTGCCCTTTGAGTCCATAGTCAGGTTGCCGTTGCCGTTGCCGTCCTCGGGAGAGTACAGGCCGATGAGCTTGTAGCCCCATACCTCGCCGAGCTTGCCGCCCTCGGCCACGCGGAAGTCGCCGCTGCCGTAGTTGATGGTGCTGCCGCAGAAGCTTGAGGTCTGATACGGGTTGTCGGTGTTCAGCTCGTCAATCTTGTTGACGTTATATCCGATGTTGAAGGTGAAGTTGAGCTTCAGGTCGCTGTTGTCTATGATGGCATAGTTGAGCGCGAGCTCCACGCCCTTGTTGCTCGTCTGGCCGAAGTTCTGGTACTGCACCGAGTAGCCTGTGCCCGAGGGTATGGTGGCCTTCATGAGGAGGTCCTTGGTCGTGTTCCAGTAGAAGTCGAGGTTGCCGGAGAGTCGGCCGTCCAGGAAGCCCCAGTCGATGCCCACGTTGCGGGTGAGCGTGGTCTCCCACTTGAGGTCGGGGTTGTAGAGCGCCTTGCCGTGCGCGAGCATCGGGGAGCGGCTCTCGTCGAAGAAGGGGGCCTTGTCCGTGTTGCCGCTCATGGAGTAGGTGGTCGAGATGAGGCCCGAGCTGATGCGGTTGTTGCCCGCCGTGCCGAAGCTGACGCGGAGCTTGAGGTTTTGGACGACGTCTCTCGCGCCCTCCATAAAGTCCTCATCGAGCAGACGCCATGCCACGGCTGCCGAGGGGAACACGCCCCAGCGGTTGCCGTCGGCGAACTTGGACGAGCCGTCGGCGCGGACCGTGGCCGTCACGAGGTACTTGTCCATAAGCGTGTAGTTCACGCGGCCGAAGAACGAGAGCATGTTGTCGTCGGCCTCGATGTCGCTGCCGTTGGGCAGCGCGGTGCCGGCGCTCGTGTTGGCGAGCACCTCGTCAATGGTGAACGTGGCGGGGAAGGATACCGACGTGCTGTTGCGCGTGTTCTGGCTGGTTGAGCTCCACTCCTGGCCTATCATGACGTTCAGGCGGTCCCTATTGCCGAAGAGCTTCTTGTTGTCGTACGTGATCGTGTTGGCGTTTCGCCAGTTCTTATACTCGACAGTCTCGAAGTAGGCCTGCGGCTGGCCGGCGTAGCCGAACTTGGAGTTCTGGGTGGCCTTGACGGCCCAGACCTGGTCGCTCTTGTTCTTGCGCCAGTTGTAGCCGAACTCGGTGCGGAACGTCCACCCGCTGAACGGCTTCCAGTTGAGGCCGACGTTGTAGTCCTGGCGGAAGCGGTTCTGCATCTTATATGTTTCGTTGAGCCTGTCGAGCGGGCTGTAGATGGTGTTCGAGGAGTTCTCCTCGTCGTCGTCCGAGCTGTCGGTGAGCGGCGCCACGGGGCGGAAGGTGACCGACTTGGCCACGATGGAGTTGGCCGCGTTGCTCTCGTTGGTGTCAGCGCCGCCGCTGAGGCCCTTGATCTTCTGATTGGCCAGGCGCGCCTGGAAGTCGAGAGTCAGCCATTTGTTGAGGTTGGTGTTGATCTTGACGTTGACGTTGTCCTTGTTGAAGCCCGACCCCTCCATGATGCTCTTCTCCTGGCTGTGGGCGAAGGAAATGTTGTACTTGAAGTCCTTCGTACCGCCCGAGACGTTGGCGTTGTACTGCAGCTGGTTGCCCCAGCGGCCGAATATCTCGTCCTGGAAGTCCGTGCCCTCCAGCGACTTCCAGATGCTCAGGTCTTCGTAGTCGCCGTAGGAGGATGAGGTCTCGGAGCTCGACGCGCTCTCGATCTCATACTGGTACATGGCGTACTCGTAAGGGTTGAGCACCTTGACGAGCTTGGTGACCTTCTTCGCGCCCCATGAGGCGTTGAGGTTCACTTGCGTCTTGCCCTCCTTGCCGCTCTTTGTGGTGACGATGATGACGCCGTTGGCGCCGCGCGCACCGTAGATGGCGGTGCTGGACGCGTCCTTAAGCACGTCGATGCTCTCGATCTCGCTCGGGGCGATGTCGCTTATGGAGCTGACGGGGAAGCCGTCGACAATGTAGAGTGGCGAGTTGTCTTGCGAGAGCGAGCCGCCGCCGCGCACGCGGATCTTGACGTCGGCGTCGGGCGAGCCCTCGGTGGTGGAGACGTTCACGCCCGCCATCTTGCCCGTCAGGGCCTCACTGGCGCTCGACACGGGGATCGCGGCTATGTCCTTGGCCTTGACTGACGCCACCGAGCCCGTGAGGTCACGCTTGTTCACGGTGCCGTATCCCACGGCCACCACCTCTTGCAGCTCCTTAGCTTCGTCCTGCAGGGTGAAGTCTATCACGCTACGGCCCTTGACCTCCTCGGTCTGGGTGGCGAAGCCCACGAATGAGACGGTCAGCTTGCCGTTGGCGGGCACGCCCTGCAGGGTGTAGTTGCCGTCGAAGTCGGTCACCGTGCCTTGCGTGGTGCCGGCCACCATGACGGCGGCTCCCGGCACAGGATAACCCGTGTTGTCCTTAATGTTGCCGCTGACGGACAGCTGCTGCGCCAGCATCGCCACCGATGCCAGGCACGTCAGCACGCTCGTCGCGAGCCTTCTTAGTTTGTTGCGCATTAGGTTGTTGTTTTGTGTTAATAGTTTCTGATGCTGCTTGTGCGCCAACCGGCCATGACCCGATATGCGACCCGCCTTGCGAGTGCCATCGTTTGCTATAGCCGTGCGTCACGACGCGAATTTATAAAATTATTATAATTCAATGCTGTGTTTAACAAGCAATAGTGACATACCCTCTCTTTTTGCACCCCTACGTCACAGTAGTGCTTTCGGTTGCGCCAACTGCCAACTATTGTGCAAAAATTGTTTTGGCCGCTTCCTGTCGGAGCAATGGTGCGAGCCTTAATTTTTAAATGCCTTCTGAAGTTTTAACACATCAGGATTTGAAGGGCATGTTTAGCGCAAACGATGGTATTTCAAATACAAATTGCGCAAATATTGCACTTCGGGCGATGCCCGGCTGGCCGAAGCGTATGCGGACGAGGCGCTCCGCGTATGCCCAAGCCGCCCCTTAATGGCGTTCAATGTAAAACACTCTTCTATTAACAAAATTAAACCACTAATGTACCACAAGATCATCCGCAGGCTCGCCTCGAGCCTATTGATGGCGCTCGTGACCGTCGTGGCTATGGCGCAAGACATTACCGTGTCCGGCGTCGTCAAAGACAACACGGGCCAGCCCGTCCCTGGCGCGGCAGTCGTCGTGGCGGGAACGACAATCGGAACCGCTACCGACTTCGACGGCAACTACACCCTGTCAGTACCCGCCGACGCCACACTGCAAGTCTCTTTCGTCGGCTATGCGACCGTAACCTTACCTGTCGCGGGCCAGTCCACAGTCAACTTCACCCTCCAGGATGACGCTCATGAGATCCAGGAGGTCGTGGCGGTAGGCTACGGCACCATGAAGAAGAGCGACCTCACGGGCTCCGTATCCTCAGTCTCCACCGAGAAACTCGCCGCCAAGGGCGCGACGTCCGTCATGGAGAACCTCCAGGGAGCCGTAGCGGGCGTATCCATCACGCAGAGCTCGGGCCGAACCAACGGAGGCTTCGACATTGAGATACGAGGCAAGAGCTCCATCAGCTCTGACACCAAGCCTATCTACGTCATCGACGGCGTGGTCTGCTCCGACATGGACTTCCTCAACCCGCAAGACATTGAGAGGCTCGACGTGCTCAAAGACGCGTCGTCAACGGCCATCTACGGCTCCCGCGCCACCGCCGGCGTCATAATGATCACCACCAAGGGCGGCGCAGGCGTCAAGAAGCAGCAGAACTCCGAGTGCGCCCAGAAGTTCAACGTCACCTACGACGGATACTACGGTTTCAGCAAGATCACGCGCGAGGCCGACTTCATGGACGCCGGGCAGTTCTACCAGTGGCGTTTCCTCCGCTACAACACTGCTAACGCCGGATCGCTCAACGCCAGCCACCCCATTTACAGCATCTCGAGCGACAACTTCCGGGCAGCCGCTCTCGCCGACCTTGACGACGGCTCCTCATACATCAAGAATCATCTCGCAAGCGGTGAGACTTACGATTGGACTGACCTTGTGACCCAGGACGGGCATAAGCAGAACCACTATGTGGCCTTCTCCGGCTCGTCGTCCGACATCTCCTACCACCTCGGCGTGGGTGTTACTGATGAGACGGGCATCTACAAGGGCGACCATATGCGCAAGTTCAACTTCAAGGGCAGCCTCGACAGCGAACTCAACCAGTATGCGTCCATCGGTTTCAATATCAATGCCGCCGTCACCAACAATGAGTTCGCCAACGACAATGCCGTGCAGGAGGGCTTCCGTATGAATCCGTTCATCAAGCCTTATGACGAGAATGGTGACATTATTGCCATGCCTGGCTTCAAGACGTCTCTCGGCACTAACTCCATTCAGTTCACCTCCTCTATCAACCCGCTGCTGTACATGAATATAGAGCAGAAGAAGAAGGTGACTTACAGACTTCTCGGTGCGGCCTATATTGACATCAAGCCCGTCGATGGCCTCTCCATCAAGAGCACGTACGCCCCGTCGTTCACCTACTACCGCCTCGGCCAGTTTGACGACAAGGGCACCTACATCGACGCCAGCACGGGCAAGGAGAAAGACCTCAACGCCGACGCTGTCGCCGCATACACCACTCAGCAGAACTTCGGCTTCACGTGGACCAACACGGCCACATACGCCAAGACTTTCGCCTCTGACCACAGCGTGAACCTGATGTTCATGAACGAGTGGAATCACAGCAAGACTGAGGAGCTCGGTCTCCAGTACACCAACCCGCAGAGCGGCTCGCTCTGGTATAAGCTCAACTCCGGCACCTATGACGCGTCCAACTCCGACGGCACGTCATATGGCGAGAACTCCATGCTCTCGTTCGCTTTCCGTGCTAACTACTCTTTCAAGGGCCGTTACATGCTCACTGGCACTGTCCGTTGGGATGGCTCGTCTAAGTTCGCCGATGGCAACCAGTGGGGCACTTTCCCGTCTGTGGCTGCTGCTTGGCGCATAACGGAGGAGAGTTTCATGGAGGGCACCCGCGATGTCCTCTCTAACCTCAAACTCCGACTCTCCTACGGCGTCACGGGCAACAATGCCGGAGCTGGCAACTACGCCACGCAGCAGACCATCGATGGCCCGTATTACCAGGCTTTCGGCTCAGCCACGTCAACAGGTTTCGCCCCTTCGGCCATCGTCAACAAGGATCTCTCTTGGGAGAAGTCCGACGAGGTTAACGTAGGCCTTGACTTCGGTTTCCTTTCCAATCGCATAAGCGGCACTCTTGACCTTTATCAGAAGCAGAGCCGCGACCTGCTCTACTCTGTGCAGCTCCCGCTTGAGTCCGGAGGTGTCAAGATGACAACCAATATCGGCAAGGTCCGCAACCGCGGTATCGAGGTCGGCCTCTCCGGCACCATCATTGACACCGACGTCTTTACGTGGGAGATGAGCGCAAACTTCGCCAAGAATGTTAATGAGGTGAAAGAGATTGACGGCACCGGCAACGACCAGCCGAACAACAACCTCTTCATCGGCGAGTCGCTCAACAACATCTACGGCTATGCGTGGGACGGCATCGTGTCCGACAAGGACATGGTTGTTCCCGACACGGAGATCGCCCGCTCTAAAGGTCTAACCCCAGGCTCCACGATGAAGAGCTACGACTACTACTACACCTGCTACGGCTGGACCGAGGGTATGCCTATCATCCGCGACATGAACGGCGACGGCAACTTTGACGAGAACGACAAGAAGGTCTACTGTTCCGACCCCAAGTGGACAGGCTCTCTCTCCACAACCTTCTCCGCATTCGGCTTCGACCTCTCCGCAAGCCTCTACACCAAGCAGGGTTACATGGTCTACTCTAACACCTACGAGCGCTATATGGACTACTCCGACCGCGGCCGCAACCGACTCGACATGGATTACTACATCCCGG
This sequence comes from Bacteroidales bacterium, assembly GCA_004552385.1. Taxonomy (GTDB): domain Bacteria; phylum Bacteroidota; class Bacteroidia; order Bacteroidales; family Marinilabiliaceae; genus W3P20-009. Next base: position 14,269 of record SFOL01000054.1, read on the forward strand.
CAGGAACGCTCGTTGACTGTGATGGTGTCAACCCTGATGGCACATTCATTAACCCGGTCTACCAGCAGAGCACGCACTACGGCAAGTACCCCTTCCCGACTCCATCCGCCACTGGCAACGGTGCCGGCAACTACTTCACAAATGGTGTCGGCAACTATGTCGACGCGTCTTTTGTCAAGATTAAGAATATAACCCTCGGTTACACCCTGCCGCAGAACATCCTCGATGTCATTCACCTGCAGAAGGCGCGCATCTATTGCACCGTCACCAATCCGTTCTGCTGGAGTAAGGACGACTTCAAGGGATGGGATCCCGAGTGGGCTGGAGCCGACCTCAAGGACGACGGCCCCGCCACGGTCACTTGCGAGTTCGGTCTCAACCTCAAGTTTTAGTCAATCATAAGACACTCATTGTCTAAAAGACTTAGTTTTAAAATGAAACGACATATCAGCATATACGCTCTTGCGGCAATGACGCTCATTGGCGGCGCTCCGCTCACCGGGTGCGAGGACTTCCTCGTCGCGGACAACAAGAGCGAGGGCGGACAGACTGCCGACGACTACTATGCCACGCCCGAGGGCCTTTCGGCCTACCGCGCTTACGCCTTCTCACTCCTTAAGCCTCTTGTTGACGAGACGTACTTGTCCATGACCGATGACGGCACTGACCTTTATTGGAATGCGCGCGGCAAGTCTCCCTCCGACCCGGCCTTCGGACTCTATACCGTTGTGGCGGAGAACGAGACTGTCAAGGACTTCTACTCGGCCTGCTACAAGCTTATCAATGCGGCTAACGGAGTAATCTACTATGGCGGCGATACTTACGCCGCAGACATGAAGTTCCTCCGCTCATACGGCTACTACATTCTCACTCAGCAGTTCGGCGGCGTGCCCTACGTGACGTCATACATCAATGGCGCCGAGCGAAACTACCCGCGCACCCCGCTCAAGGAGGTCTACGACGGCATCCTCGCCGACCTTGACGCCATCGTGGCCGACCCCTCGGTTCCTGCCATGTCGGCGCATGACGGATCCGTCTCCAAGCAAGCTGCCAACGCCTTGGCCGCCAAGGTGGCTCTCGCCGCTGGCTGGGATCTCGGCACTACGTTGGAAGACGATCGTCAAGGCACTTATACGATTAACGATAAGACCTACTTCTCACGTGCGGCTTCTTACGCCGACGCAGCGGTTGCTGGCGTAAGCCTTATGTCTGATTTTGCCGAGAAGTGGAAGTTCGAGAACGAGGACAATCAGGAGGAGATCTTCTCTGTCGATTATGACAGGGCAAGTTGGCCCGGTGCCGCCTCAGAGTGCGGACACAGCCTCCAGAACCAGTTCGCCAACTATTATGGTGAGATGCCTACCGAGGGCGTCAAGCAAGGGTCTTCGCTCAATGGAGTCTCGCTCAAGAGCCTCTATCTTTTCGAGCAGGGCGACTCGCGCTATGCGGCAACTTTCGCCATGACTCATTACAACCTTGCTGACAACTGGGACAACTCCGGCTACTACGCGATGTACAAGGTCTCCAACACTGACAATTTGCCCATCGCCTTTTACTACGCCCCGTCTTACACGTCGCGCAGCGAGTTCACCAGTTTCCTTGATGCGCACAAGGCTCAGTTTGTCAAGGGTTCTTGCGCAGTCCAGCCTAAGGCTTTCCTCCTTGGCAAGACGACCGTCATGGCCACTTTCGCTGCCGATGGCTCTTACTCCCTGAAGGATATCGAGTTCCTCTCGGCGTCAGACCACACACCGGGTGTGAACAGCTCGGCTCTCTCTAACGAGGTGTCAGGAATGGACTGCGTCCGCAAGTGGGATGACCCCAACACTCTTCAGGCCGCCAAGAGTACGCAGAGCTGCCGAGACATCCTGATTCTTGATGTCGCTGCCGCTAAACTTGATAAGGCTGAGGCTCTCCTCCTCGCTGGTGACGAGGGCGGCTCTCTTGCGGCTGTTAATGAGATCAGGGCTCGCGCCGGTGTCAGCTCGCTCTCCAGTTTCGGCGCTTACTCTTGCTCCTATACGCGCCAGATCTCTGGCTTCACCCCTACGGCTCTCGACGTGGTGCTCGACGAGCGCGCACGCGAGCTGTATGGCCAGCCTGGCCGCTGGTATGACCTCCGCCGCACACGTCAGATGTATCGCTACGTCTTCGCTTTCGGCGTGAACATGACCTACTCCACGCAGATTCCGACCCCCGCAGGCGTCTACAAGTGGTATCGCCCAATTCCTTTCGAGGAGATATCTGGCAACACCGGCATGAGCCAGGAGGATCAGAACCCGGGATACTAAGCTCTTACAGTTTTCATTAATCCGTATCAATCTATGAAATGCAAAATATTGGCCTTCGCCCTCTGCGCCCTTGCCCTCGGCTTCTCCGCCTGCGATGACGAAGACGACGACGCCATCATATCAGTGAACCCGGAGAGAGCCATTGACGGCAAGTCGTTTGACGGGCTCTATCAGGTCATCGACGGCAAGACGGGCGACACGACCTACGTGGCCGGCTCGGTGTCTTTCGCTAAGAGCGACACGGCTTACGTCTGCCACGTCACGGCTGTCCTTAATGGCGAGACTTCCGCCATGCAGTTCACAGCCTCCGCCACCGCCAATGTGGTACAGACCTCTAACGGCTTCTCGTTCTATGTCTACCCTGACGTGGTTGACTCAAGCAATCCGCCCCTCGGCAACAGCGGCTTTTCGGGGCTTATTGAAAGTGATGGCGGATGCATTCTCTCTTTTGTGCGTTCAATACGCAGTGGACGCAAGTTGTATGTTACCAATTTTACATTTTCTAACACAAAGTTCAACGATAAACAGTAATTGACACGGTGGCGCAAGTTTATACTTTGTGCTTGCGCCACCTCTTACAACAACAAGTTTAACCATTTTAACAATTTGGTATGAGGAATTTTTTACTTCTTTTTGCTGCTGCTGGTCTCAGCTCTGTGGCAGTAGCCCAGGAGGTCGCCTATGTCGACACGG
>SFOL01000055.1 GCA_004552385.1 Bacteroidales bacterium
GTGTTTCTTTTTATTAATCTTATGGCTTCTTCTCTGGGGTATTCTCCGTTGAGATATGCGAACATCTCGCGATAGCCGACTGTGTTCAGCGGTGTCAAGTGAGAATACCTGACGAGTCTCCCCGCCTCTTGTTCCAGACCCGCCTCCATCATTCTGTCCACTCTCAGCTCTATGCGTTCATACAATTCCTCGCGCGGGCGCATGGCGGCCAGTTTTAATGCCCTGAACGGTCTTCGTTTTGTATTCCCGCTCCTAAGTGCCGATGCGGGTCTCCCGCTCACTATGCACAGCTCTATCGCGTGGAGCACCCGGCGCGGGTTCTTCATGTCTCCCGTCTTATAATACTCCGGGTCCATGGTGCGCAGCCTCTCTTGCATCCACGCAAGCCCGCGGCTCTCGAGCTCTTCCTTCAGTTCCGACCTCAGCTCTTCGGGAATGTCCGGCATCTCGTCAATCCCCCTAAGCACGGCGTCAACATACATCATGGAGCCGCCTGTCAGTATGGCGCGTCCGTTCCCGCGTTCGAATGCGCCTGGCAGTATGCGCATTACCGATTGCTCATAGTCAAACGCGTTCATCGGGTTTTCCACAGTCCGGCAGCGGACCATGTGGTGCCGCGCCCTCTTCAGCTCTTCCGTCGTGGGCGCCGCGGTGCCTATCTCCATCTCGCTATACACTTGGCGGCTGTCGGCCGAGATTATCTCGCACCCGAGAGCCTCAGCCAGACGTATGGCCGTCTCCGTCTTGCCAACGGCGGTTGGCCCGGCCAGCACTATCAGTTCGTTTTGCACGCGCGTCTGCTCTTCTGCGTTTGCCCTTGCGGGTTTTTGGGTTAATTGAAGCGTATTGACTTGGCGGGCGTGATGCGCGCCACCATGCCGGACGGCCCCAGCATCAGCAGCAGGCTCAGTAGGCCTACACCCGCGTTGAGCAGGACGATGTGCGACGCCGACAGCAGTATGGGGACGGTGTCCAAATAGTAGTTGTCCGGGTTCAGGCCCACCATGCCGGTGGCCTTCTGGGCCGCGCAAAGGCCCACGCCTATGACGTCGCCTATCAGCAGGCCTATTCCGACGATGCGTAACGCCATCGCTATGAACACTTTGCGCAGCATCCCGTTTGTCGCGCCTATGGCTTTCAGCACGCCGATGGTGTTCGTGTGCTCAAGTATTATTATCAGCAGCCCGGACACCATGTTGAGACCCGCCACCGCGATCACGAGCACAAGGATCACGAGGATGTTCTGGTCCAGCAGGTCCAGCCATCCGAATATCTGAGGCTGCAAGTCGCGTATGTGCCTCACGCGTATCATCTCGTCGTCGCTGCCTCTGCCTCTGCGCCCAAGGACCTCCGACGCCAGCTCGTCTGCCACGTCCTCCATCTTGTCAAAGTCCGTCAGCAGAACCTCGTAGCCCGACACCTGTGACGGCTCCCAGCCGTTAAGTTGTGAAAGGTGTCGCATGTCCACGTACGCCAGGCTTTTGTCGAACTCCTCAAAGTGCGAGTCGAATATCCCGCTCAGTGTGAAACGGCGCGCGCGCACTTTCCCGTCTTGCACGAAGAACATCCTCACTGGGTCGCCGATGCGCAGTTTTAGCATCGACGTGAGGGTGCGCGACATCAGTATGTCGTCGCTTTTGGCCGAGTCCGGGGTCGCCACCACGTCGCCGCCCGTCAGGCAGGAGCGGAGGAAGGACCAGTCGTAGCGGCTGTCCACACCTTTCAGCGCTATGCCCTGAAACGAGTCGTCGGTCTTTATTATGCCGGGCTTGGTTATGTATGGCTGCACCGAGCGGACTCCTGCCGTGCGCTCTATTTGCTCCACGAGCAGAGTGTCATACGTGAGAGGCGGGGTCTCGAACGAGCTGTTCAGGTTGAGGCTCGTCAGCTGTATGTGTGTCCCGAAGCCTACAATCTTGTCGCGGATCTCCTGCTTGAAGCCCAGCCCCACGGCCACGGATATAATCATCACCACCATGCCCAGCGCCACGGCGGCCGTGGCCACTTTCACGGCGGGGCCGGACAGGTTCCGCGACTCCTTGTCCCCGTGCGTCAGGCGTCTGGCTATGAAGATGCTGATGTTCATCGTGGCTATCTTTCCACATTTGGTTAATCGCGCATTGTGCGCATCCTCTTCTCGCCCTCGGTCAGCGGCGAGCCGCTCTCGGGCGTGCGGCCGGGATATTGTTTCAGCGCGCGGGCCAGAAGGTCGAGGGCTATGGCCAGATCCTCGCATTTGAGGGTGTACGCTATGCGCACCTCGTTGCGGCCAAGCGTGCGGTTGGAGTAGAAGCCGGCGGCGGGTGCGAGCATCACGGTCTGGTTGTTATAGCTGAAGTCCGCCAGGAGCCACTTGCAGAATTTGTCTGAGTCGTCTATCGGCAGGCGGGCCACCGTGTAAAACGCGCCGCGGGGCATGGGGGAGTACACGCCCGGGATTTTGTTAAGTCCGTCGAGCAGGAAGTTGCGGCGCTTGCAGTACTCCTGGTTCATGTCGCGGAAGTACTCCTCGGGCACGTCAAGCGATGCCATGGCGGCTATCTGGCCAAACGTCGGCGGGCACAGGCGGGCCTGGGCCAGCTTGAGGGCGGACGAGATGACTGCTTTGTTGCGCGACGCCAGGAGGCCTATGCGGAGGCCGCATTCGCTGTATCGCTTCGAGACGGAGTCTACCATTATCACGTTGTCGTCCACGCCCTTCAGATACATGGATGAGAAGTATTGGGCGCCGTCGTAGCAGAACTCGCGGTAGACCTCGTCGCAAATAAGGAAGAGGTCGTGTTTTATTATCAAGTCCCTCAGCTGGTTCATCTCCTGCTCCGAATAGAGGTAGCCCGTGGGGTTGTTCGGGTTGCAGATCATGATGGCTTTGGTCTTGTTCGTTATCACTTTCTCGAACTCCTCGATGCTCGGCAGCGTGAAGCCGTTCTCTATTGTCGACGTTATCGGCACCACGCAAGCACCGGCGGCTGCGGCGAATGCCTCGTAGTTGGCGTAGAACGGCTCGGGCACTATTATCTCGTCAAGAGGGTCCAGGCAGCTCATGAATGCGAAAAGGACGGCCTCGGATCCGCCGCACGTCACGAGCATCTGGTCGGGCGTTATGTTTATGCCGACCGACTGGTAATACTTCGACAGCTTGCGGCGATACTCGGGCATGCCCGCCGAGTTCGAGTATTCGACTATGGGTATCTTGGCCTCGCGCACGGCGTTCAGCGCCACCTCGGGGGTTAGTATGTCCGGCTGGCCTATGTTCAAGTGGAACACGCGGAGGCCGCGCGCCTTGGCATCGTCAGAGTAGGGGACGAGTTTTCTGATTGGAGACGATGGCATTATTATGCCGCGTTGCGATATGGATGGCATATGTCGGTTCTGTGTTTTCCTGTTGCAAAATTACGCGTTTGCCTTGGGCGGGACGCGTCAACACTCTTTTTCTTGTCGCCAAGTGTGGGCTCAAAAACGAGACAAGCCCCGCGTACGAGACCTCTTGCTGCGTCTCGTGCGGGGGCTTGTGCCTTTCCTTGGCTGTTCTGCTTGCGCCCCCGCCTGCGCTATGTCCGCTGTGGGTGGGGCGCTCGTCTGCGGCGTCACGCCCCCTGTCCCAGGGTGGCCGCCGCCGCGTCTATGCGTGCCAAGGTCTCGTCTTTGCCTATGAAGACGAGTATGTGGAATATTGACGGGCCTTGCGACACGCCCCAAATGGCGAGGCGCAAGGTGTTCATTATCTGTCCCATGCTGTATCCGTTGCCAACGACCCAGTCGTGCGCTTTGGCCTCGCTCCGGGCGGGGTCCGTCAGCTCGTCGGCGGCCAGGATGTCGCGCAGCTGCATGAGTTTGCTCACGTTGTCCGACTTCCAGAACTTGTTCACCGACTTCTCGTCGTAAGCCGTCGGGCGGATGAAGAGCTTCTCGGTCAGGTCCACGAGGTCGCGCGGGAACGTGGCGCGCTCTTTTATCAGGCTTATGGCCTGCGCGGCGCGCTCCTCCGTCACGTCAATTCCGCGCTCCGCATATATGGGGGCGGTCATCTTGGCAAGTTCGGCGTCGGGGGTCGTCCGCAGATACTGCGCGTTGAACCACTTGGCCTTGTCGGGGTTGAACCGCGCGCCGGCCTTTGACACTTTCTCCAAGTTGAACGCTTTTATGAGCTCGTCCATTGAGAAAATCTCCTGCTCTGTGCCAGGGTTCCAACCCAGAAGGGCCAGCATGTTGATGAATGCCTGGGGCAGGTACCCCTCCTCGCGGTAGCCCATGGCGGAGCTCCCGTCGGGCGCATTCCATAGCAACGGGAACACGGGGAAGCCGAACTTGTCGCCGTCGCGCTTGCTCAGCTTGCCCTGGCCTTGAGGCTTGAGCAGGAGAGGGAGGTGGGCGAAGGCGGGGCGGGTCTCTTCCCAGCCGAATGCGCGGTACAGCAGGTAATGAAGCGGGAGTGACGGCAGCCACTCTTCGCCTCGTATGACGTGCGAGATCTCCATCAAGTGGTCGTCCACGATGTTGGCCAAATGGTAGGTCGGCAGCTGGTCTGCGCTCTTATACAGCACCTTGTCGTCGAGTGTCGACGTGTTTATTGATATGTGGCCGCGTATGATGTCGTCCATCTGGACGTCCTCATTCTCGGGCATCTTGAAGCGGATGACCCACTGGTCGCCGCGGGCTATGCGCTCGTTCACCTCGTCCTGTGGCAGCGCGAGGCTTGTCTTCAGCTTCGTCCTGACGCTCTGGTCGTAGGCGAAGGTCTTGCCCTCTGATTCCGCCTCTTTGCGCATGTTGTCAAGCTCTTCCGCGCTGTCGAAAGCGTAGTAGGCCCAACCGTTGTCGACGAGCTGTTTAGCGTACTTGAGGTAAATATCTTTGCGCTCGCTCTGGCGGTACGGGGCGTGCGGGCCGCCCTGCTCCACGCCCTCGTCGGTCTCTATGCCGCACCATTTCAAGCTTTCTATGATGTAAGCCTCTGCCCCGGGGACAAAGCGCTGGCTGTCCGTGTCCTCTATGCGGAGGATGAAGTCGCCGCCATGTTGGCGGGCGAAGAGGTAGTTGTAAAGAGCCGTGCGAACTCCTCCTATGTGGAGGGCGCCCGTGGGGCTCGGGGCGAAGCGTACCCTGACGCGACGTGTGTTGTCTGACATCTGCTGACTTATGGGATGATTCAGTAATGCTAAAAACAAAAAAAGCCACCTGTTTTGCGAGGCAGCTTTGTTTCGTGTAGCCGATAGGAGAATCGAACTCCTATTACCAGATTGAGAATCTGATGTCCTAACCGTTAGACGAATCGGCCAGACTTGTTGTCTTGTCACCCCTTGTTCTTGAATGACGATGCAAAGATACTGCTTCTTTTTTAAATTGCAAGAGGTGGATGCTGAAATATTTTGAGTCGACTTGACGTTGGCTGTAAGGCTGAGGCGTAATGCGTTTTGTGTCATGGTTTTGCGATGTCGTGTTTTTGTTGCGCTTCCTCCGCTCTGACTATGGGCTCCTATTCCTGCCGAGCCTCCTCAAAATGCTCGTCACCTCCCAACTCGTTACCCGTAGTCCTGGTTTTGATGTCTGTAGCTTTCCCCGCTCTCGCGTGGGGCGTCGGCGTCTCCCGGTTTCCTTCGCCGCTCACCTGTCGTTTTATGGAACCTTTTTGCCGTTTCTGCGTATATCGCTTGCGATGTAATTTTACGACAACCATAGACAACTCTATTTATTATGAGCGATATCGTTTACATAGGGCAAGACGACCCCGAAATCCGTCTCTTTGAGTCGCAATATAAGGTGCCGTACGGCATGTGCTATAATTCTTACGTCATTCTCGATGACAAGATCGCCGTCATGGACACCTCCGACCAGCGGACCGTCGCCTCTTGGAAGGAGTCACTCGCCAAGGCTCTCGGTGGTCGAAAGCCCGACTATCTGGTGGTCCACCACCTCGAGCCCGACCACGCCGGCGGCATAGCGGAGTTCCTCGCGCTCTACCCCGGGGCCAAGGTCGTCTGCTCAGCGCGCGCCGCGCAGATGATGCCGCAGTTCTTCCCGTCGACCGATTTCTCCGCCAACGTCATACCCGTCAAGGAGGGCGACACGCTCTCGCTGGGGCGCCATACGCTCCGTTTCTTCATGGCGCCCATGGTGCATTGGCCCGAGGTCATGGTCAGTTACGACGACGCTGAGCGGGTGCTCTTCTCCGCCGACGGCTTTGGCAAGTTCGGAACGAGGGGCGCCGACCCCGACGACTGGGCGTGCGAGGCGCGCAGATACTATTTTAATATCTGCGGCAAGTATGGCCAGCCGGTCCAAACGCTCCTCCAAAAGGTGGCTGCCCTGCAGATTGACCGCATACTGCCGCTCCACGGCCCCGATCTCGAGGGGGAGGCTCTCGCTGAGGCGTTGCGCCTCTACGGCATCTGGAGCTCCTATGGCGTCGAGGCCGAGGGCGTTTTCGTAGCCTACGCGTCTATCCACGGTTGCACAGCCGAGGCGGCCGGGAGGTTGGCCGACATCATTCGCGCCAAGGGGGTTAAGGTCTCCGTGGCGGACCTCTGCCGCGACGATCAGGCCGAGGCTGTCGAGGACGCCTTCAAGTATGGCAAGATGGTGCTCGCCGCGTCGAGCTACGATGGCGGGCTCTTCCCACCCATGTTCGACTTCCTCCACCATTTGCAGATTAAGGGCTTCCAGAAGCGCGAGGTGGCGCTCGTGGAGAACGGGTCATGGGCGCCTGTCGCGGCGAGGGAGATGACCAAGATGGTGGCGGAGATGAAAGACGTCGCCATCAAGGGGCAGACGGTAACCATCCGCGGACGCTTGAAGGAGTCAGACGTTCCCGCGCTTGAGGCTCTTGCCGACGCCATCATTGGTTCATAACAATGAGACGCTGAAGCTCGCCGCCACCTTGCGTGCTAAGCGGGTGGTTGAAATTCAAAACGGCGAATATTGCTACGCTTCGTCCAAGTACACGCTACTGAGCTGTTTTTTCCGTACTTTCGCCTGACTGCTAAACCAAGCAGTGCAGTAAGATTGAAATAAGGTTAAGGGCGGGTGTCGTGATGACACCCGCCCTTTTTTCGGTATTTTGCCGCATTACAGGTTGTCAGAATTGTACAATTAATTCATATTTGCCAACCGAGATGGAAAGAAATGGAATGGAATCTATATTCGCCTTTATCGCTATCGAAGAGCAAAAAGGCGCGGCGAACTACTATGTCAACGAGAGGCTCATGAATTTGCTTAGCAGTGTAGGCGTACCCGAAAACGCCCAATCGGGTACATAAGGGGGGGCGCATAATGTACCCGAAAACGCCAAATCGGGTACATAAGGGGGCGCGACCCGCACGGGAAAGCATCCGTGCGGGTCGCCCTCTTAAGTTGTTCGCGACGGTCAGCGTCGGGAGGGGTGGTGAAGAAGAACCTTATGCGGCTGTCGCGCCTGACGTTGACGACACGGACACGCTCGTCTGTGTAGAGGGTTATGTCGGACAGTTCCGCATCCTCTTGCGCCTTGACGCTGTCGGGGAGCATGCCGTCGTTGTTAACGCCCTTCAGGATGAAGTCCACTGCCTTCGTGGCGCGGTTGTACGCCTCGATGAGTGTTCGCCGTCGTCATCGTACACAATCATCTTGTCGGAGATTACGATGGAGACGTTGAACTTCGCCTTGTCGTGACTTAAGAAGTTCGACTCGTTCGCGCCATGGTCGCCAATCCTGATCGTCAGTGTGTCCCTTGTGTACTTAATTTTAAAATTTTTAGTATTAATGCTTGCGTTTCCATTTTATCATTGTATATTTGCAAAGCAATGCCAAGTAGAAAATTAGCCACAGCAGGGCCGCAAGGTCGGGTTCGCTAAGTCTTGGTGTTGAGGCCGGGTATATTGCTGGGGCCCCTTTGGAGACCGGTTAGCTCTGCGGAGAAATCTGCGGGGCTGTTTTTTTTGTGCCCATACGGCTCCTAATTCGGCGGCCTCCGTATAGTCAATGTTAAGCACCGCCCGTACGGCCTCCGCCAGGGCGGTAAGCAGGAGTGCCGCGGCTGGTGATGCGCCCCAGCCACTCTTTATTTTCTATTTTGCCACCGTCGGCCGGCCACCCAGGCCACGACGGCGGAGATGGGCGGGAGAAACACCGTCGTCCATTGAAAAATGTCGGTCATAATGCGATGTTCTAAATAAAAAATGTTACTTTCGCCTTAGAAGAAAGGGCCTTGTTGCGATGAGACGCGCCCTCGCCATTGTAATGCGCGTTATGCTAATAGGGTGGCCTGCGAGAAGCCATAGGGAGCGTGTTGCACTCACTACCTTTCTTCTTTTTCCCAAATCAGACGAAAGCCGCTTAATCTCTTCTTGGCTCGCGGTTGCGCCGTTACGACTTCCCAAAACCCTTTTTTACAGAGTAGTTTGCCTGAATGGCTGCCACGTGGGTTAACGAACCGTCATGCGGGTAGACAACAAGCAAATAAGAGTCTCCGGTTCCAACATTGATTCGGTTGAACTGTGCCCCGATTAGTTTCACATAGGCTAAGTTCCGTCATGAGCATAGATAAGGTTTTGTCTTGTCATTGCCATACCGTCTCTTTTATGAAAGGGGCGGGCAATCTTTGCGCCCGCCCCAAGTTCGGCATGATTGTTGCTCTTGACTCTATAACATAGGTCTGTGATAATTGCGCCCCGCCCGCGCGCCCTCCTTTACCGGGGGCGACGGACGGGGTTTCTCTTTTGGCGCTTTCCGCCGTTATGGATTATCTTTGCCGTGGCGGGGCGCACTGCTCCGCCTTCCATGTCTCAATTGCTCTTTTTATGAAGAAACACCTTATTATTATGTCAGCGTCGTTTCTTGCCGCCGTGTCGGCATCGGGGCAGGGTCTCAAATATCCCGCCGCGCCGTCCGACGGCACTGTCGATATCTATTTTGGCGAGAGCGTGCCCGACCCGTTCCGCCCGCTCGAGAACGACACGAGTGCCGAGACCGCCGCATGGGTCGAGGCCGAGAACGCCCTCACTGGTGCTTATCTGGCCAAGATGCCGCAGCGCGCCAAGATTCTCAAGAGGCTCCGCGAGGTGGCTAACTACGAACGCGTCGGCATGCCCTTTGAACGATGCGGCAAATGGTACGTCTACGCCAATGACGGGCTCCAGAATCAGAGCGTCCTTTATCAGATGGATTCGCTCGGAGCGCCACGCCGCATATTCCTTGACCCCAATAAGCTCTCGGACGACGGCACCGTGGCGCTCAAGGATGTCTCTTTCTCGAACGACGGCAAGTACGTGGCTTACGTCATCTCGCGCTCCGGCAGCGACTGGGAGGAGATCTTCGTCCGCGAAATGGCAACGGGGAGGCTCCTCGCCGACCACATCGAGTGGGCCAAGTTCACCACTGTCGCCTGGCGCGCCGACGGTTTCTATTACAGCGCCTATGACGCCCCCGAGAAGGGGCGCGAGACTTCGGCGAAGAATGAGGTCCACAAGATCTTTTTCCACAAGGTGGGAACCCCGCAGTCCGACGATGTCCTTTTCTTCCACAACCCATGTTTCCCCCTGCGCTTCTACGATGTCAGCGTCAATGAAGAGGAGACTGTGATGTTCCTCTACGAGAGCGGCGAGGGCAATGGCAACACTCTCTATGTGCGCGACCTCCGAGTGCCCGACTCGCGTTTCGTCCAGATGACTGACAACATGGATTTCCAATATTCGCCCGTCGAGGTCGTCGGCGATTCCATCTTTCTCATGACCAATGACGGGGCTCCGCGCAACCGGCTGATGGTCGCCGCCCTGGCCAGTCCTGCTCGTCACGCTTGGCGCGAGGTGGTGCCCGAGGACGGGAGCGTGCTTGAGAATGTCACTTTCGTGGGGCGAGACAAGATGTTGCTCTCTTATAGCCGTGACGCCTGCAGCCATGCCTACGTGGCCGACCTCTCCGGCCGCCGCCTGCGCGAGGTGGAGTTCCCGTCGGTAGGCTCCGCGGCTTTCAGCGCCAAGAGGGGTAGGGGGGAGTGTTTCTTCTCGTTCACGTCGTTCACCGTCCCCTCCACCATTTACCGTCTCGATGTCGAGACTGGAGACAGCCGGGCCTTCGCCCGCCCGAAGGTCAATTTCGATCCCGATGCTTATGAGTCGCGGCAGGTCTTCGTCACCAGCAAGGACGGCACCCGCGTGCCGCTTTTCCTGACCTACCGCAAGGGCCTCAAGCTCAATGGGCGCAACCCGCTCCTGCTCTACGGCTACGGCGGCTTCGCCATCTCCATGAGCCCCTATTTCTCCTACTCCCGCATCCCTTTCCTCGAGAGCGGCGGCGTCTATGCCGTGGCGTGTCTCCGCGGCGGCAGCGAGTATGGCGAGGAGTGGCATCAGGCGGGGACCAAGATGCGCAAGCAGAATGTCTTCGATGATTTCATAGCCTCCGCCGAGTGGCTCGTCGCCAACGGCTACACCGACTCGGCCCATCTCGCCATCATGGGCGGCAGCAATGGCGGACTGCTCGTCGGGGCATGCATGACGCAGAGGCCCGAACTCTTTAAGGTCTGCATCCCGCAGGTGGGCGTCATGGACATGCTCCGCTACCACCGCTTCACCATCGGGTGGAACTGGGCGCCGGACTATGGCACCAGTGCCGACAGCCCCGAGATGTTCCGCTACTTGCGATCCTATTCCCCCCTCCACTGTCTCCGCTCGGGCGTCTCGTATCCCGCCACGCTCGTCACCACGGCCGACCACGACGACCGCGTCGTCCCCGCCCACTCGTTCAAGTTCGCGGCAACGCTCCAGCAGTGCCAGGCGGGCCAGGCCCCGTGCCTCATCCGCATAGACAGCAAGGCGGGCCACGGTGGCGGCAAGCCCCTCGGCAAGATTATGGAGGAGACGGCGGACGTCTATGGTTTCATAATGTACAACATCGGCATGAAGGTCCGCCGATAGCCACCCTCTCCCTCTAAAAGCTGGTGCTCTCACTCCACTCGCCACGCCCGAGCCGTAAGGCCGCGGCGGGGCGAGTGTTTCATTTCGTCAAAATCTTGCGTTTCGCCCACGCCTTTTTCAATATTTAACTCGTTTCCAAGCCCCGCACGCTTTGCTATAACGGCATTCTTTTCATAATTTCGCATCACGCCGTGCACTGTGTGTGGGTTATTGTAACCCTGACGACGATGTCGGCGTAACAAACAGAAAACAGCAGAACAATTGCTTTAGTAACAAAGGTCTAAAATATAATCAAAGA
>SFOL01000157.1 GCA_004552385.1 Bacteroidales bacterium
TCCTGGTTGCTTAATATCACATAAAGCCTTGCAAATTTAATGTCTTTCAGAGCTTTTTGCAACACGGGAGGGCTATGGAGTTGTGAGGTGCTGAGTGGCGACACACAACTTGCGGGCAAAAGAAAAAGACTCAGCGCACCAGGACATGGCGCACTGAGTCTTTGAAGTTGTTATAAAAACAAGCTCTTACTTGCTCTGGAGGTAGTCGTCAATAGAAGCTGCGGCACGACGGCCGTCACCCATGGCGAGGATAACGGTGGCGCCACCACGCACGATGTCTCCGCCGGCGAAGACATCCGGCATGGAGGTTTGCAGAGCATCGGTGGCCTCAAGAGTGCCACGCTCAGTGGTCTTGAGCTCTGGATGCGCAGAAGAGATAAGCGGGTTGGGCGACACGCCAATAGCGACAATGACGAGGTCTACGGGAACTTCGTCAATGGCGCCCTCGATTGCCACAGGACGACGGCGGCCTTTCTCGTCAGGCTCGCCAAGCTCCATCCTCTGCACCTTGACGGCACGGACTCTGCCCTTGTCGTCGGCCAAATACTCGATCGGGTTGTTGAGAGTGTGGAACTCAACGCCTTCCTCCTTAGCATGATGAACCTCCTCGAGACGAGCCGGCATCTCGACCTCAGAACGCCTGTAAAAGAGCATGACGCGCTCTGCGCCAAGCCTCTTGGCGGTGCGGACAGAGTCCATGGCAGTGTTGCCACCGCCGACGACAGCGACATTCTTGCCGAAGACGATCGGGGTGTCGAACTTGCTATCGGCTGCGTGCATAAGGTTGACACGCGTCAGATACTCGTTGGAGCTCATGATGCCGGTGTAGTTCTCGCCAGGGATGCCCATGAAGCGCGGGAGGCCGGCACCACTGCCGACAAAGAACGCCTTGAAGCCCTCGGCACGGAGATCGTCCATTGTCGCGGTCTTGCCGACAATGAAATCGGCTTCGAACTTAACGCCCATCTTGCTCAGGTTGCTGATCTCAAAGTCGACGATATCGTTCGGGAGTCGGAACTCAGGAATGCCGTATTTAAGCACGCCGCCAATCTCATGGAGTGCCTCG
Source organism: Bacteroidales bacterium (assembly GCA_004552385.1). Lineage (GTDB taxonomy): Bacteria > Bacteroidota > Bacteroidia > Bacteroidales > Marinilabiliaceae > W3P20-009. The sequence goes on from SFOL01000157.1 coordinate 1,067, forward strand.
AATATGGTGACGTCATAGCCTTTCTTAGCGAGCTCACCAGCGCAGGTGAGCCCAGCGGGGCCGGAACCGATGACGGCTACCTTGATTCCGTTCTTAGGCGCGGTCTCAGGTGCGGCGGCCTTGCCGCTTGTGCGCTCGTAATCAGCGGCGAAACGCTCAAGGTAGCCAATGGCGACCGCGGGTTTCTTGCTCTTATTATAGATACACTTGCTCTCGCACTGCTTCTCTTGAGGGCATACGCGGCCACAGACAGCGGGAAGTGTTGAGGTCTCCTTAATTACCCTTGCAGCCTCGAGAATCTCGCCGCGCTCGATGTTCTTGATGAACGTGGGAATGTTAATTTCCACAGGGCAGCCCGTGACACACATGGGGTTAGGGCAATCGAGACAGCGCTTAGCCTCGTTCATGGCCTGCTCAAGGCTGAGACCCATATTGACCTCCATGTAAGAGTGGGAGCGCTCCTCGGGGTCGGCCTGAGGCATGACGACGCGCTCTTGGGCCATACGATCCTTGGGCTTGATGCTGTCCCTGACAGCCTTTCTCCACTCCTCGTCTCGCTGTGCTTTGCGAATTTCTTGTATATCAGACATTTTTATATTCCGTTATTAATTTCTGAAACGTTAAAGTGCCCATCTGTTTAGGAGACCAAAGAGCCCCTCCTAAATGATTTAGGGCAGATATGTTGCCTCACCACGTTTCAATTTACTCCATTCCACAAGCTTTCTTGTAGGCGGCGAAAGCCTCCTGCTCTTCAGCCTTGAAGCCGCCCATACGCTTCATCATCTCGTCGAAATCGACCTCATGAGCGTTAAACTCGGGTCCGTCAACGCAGACGAAACGAGTCTTGCCGCCAACCGTCACTCGGCAAGCGCCACACATACCAGTTCCGTCAACCATGACGGTGTTCAGGCTCACCCATGTCGGGATGTTGTATTTCTTTGTCGTAAGAGCGCCAAACTTCATCATTATGGCCGGGCCGATAACAACGGCCTCGCTGACAGACTCACGGTTGATGACCTCTTCCATGCCTACA
>SFOL01000158.1 GCA_004552385.1 Bacteroidales bacterium
GGTACAAAAGCGGAGACGCCTCTCTTTTCATATGCGGATGCGCCCAGCTCAAAGGTGCCGTCGGCGTGGTTCACGAATGCGGATACCGGCAGCGAGTCGCCGTCCATCCTGCCCACGGGGTCGAGGATCGTCTTGACCATTTCCACGGTCTTTTCCCTGCCCTCGTAGTGCTTTGCCGCCTTCGTATCCTCGGCGGTAGCCCACGATGCGGGGACCTCCACCTTCTCAAACGCCGTTGCGCCTGCGTCTATCGCTGCGTGGTTCATGTCTACGACGTCCTGTCCCTTCTTCAGGTACGACGCCGTCGCCTTCTCCTTCATGTACCGGATGGCGTCCTCCTGCGGGATGACCTTCGCCAGCGTGAAGAACGCAGACTGCAAAATGGTATTCGTCCTCTTGCCCATGCCGATCTTCTGCGCAAGGTCGATCGCATTTATCATGTAAAGCTGGATGTTGTTGTTTGCTATGTAGCGCTTGGACGCAGCGTCAAGATGATGCTCAAGCTCCTCAAAGCTCCACTGGCTGTTTATGAGGAACACGCCGCCGGGCTTTACGTCACGCACGATGGGGAAGCCCTTCGTGATGTACGCCGGAACGTGGCACGCCACGAAGTCCGCCTTGTTTATATAGTACGGACTCTTTATCTGCTTGTCGCCGAAGCGCAGGTGCGAAATCGTTACGCCGCCCGTCTTCTTCGAGTCGTACTGGAAGTATGCCTGTACGTTCTTGTCCGTATGGTCGCCGATGATCTTGATCGAGTTCTTGTTTGCACCGACGGTGCCGTCGCCGCCGAGTCCCCAGAACTTGCACTCCACGGTGCCTTCCGCCGCCGTGGACGGTACCGCCTCCTCAGGCAGCGACAGTCCCGTCACGTCGTCCACGATGCCGATGGTGAACTGGCGCTTGGGTTCCTCCTTTAAAAGCTCCTTGTACACCGCAAACACGCTTGCGGGAGGAGTGTCCTTGGAGCCCAGTCCATAGCGTCCGCCGCAGACCTTGATGCTCTTGCCAGCATTTGCGACTGCCGTCACAACGTCGAGGTACAGAGGCTCGCCCTGTGCGCCCGGCTCCTTCGTGCGGTCAAGAACAGCTATCTTCTTGCAGGTCTCGGGAATGGCTTCAAGCAGCTTGTCCGCTCTGAACGGTCTGTAAAGTCTGACCTTCACGAGTCCGACCTTCTCGCCCTTTGCCGTGAGGTGGTCTATGACCTCCTCGGCCACGTCGCAGATGGAGCCCATTGCTATGATGACTCTCTCCGCATCGGGTGCGCCGTAGTAGTTAAACAGCTTGTAGTCCGTTCCCAGCTTTGCGTTTATCTTGCCCATGTACTCCTCAACGATCTCAGGGATCGCTTCGTAGTACACGTTCGACGCTTCTCTGTTCTGGAAGAAGATATCTCCGTTCTCGTGTGAGCCTCTCATGCTCGGATGCTCCGGATTCAGCGCTCTGTCTCTGAACGCCTTGACCGCATCCATGTCGCACATTTCCTTGAGGTCCTCGTAATCCCAAACGGCTATCTTCTGTATCTCGTGCGAGGTACGGAAGCCGTCGAAGAAGTTAACAAACGGCACTCTGCCCTTTATTGCCGCAAGGTGTGCAACGGGTGCAAGGTCCATGACCTCCTGCACGTTGCCCTCGCCCAGCATTGCAAATCCGGTCTGACGGCATGCCATAATGTCGCTGTGGTCGCCGAAGATGCTAAGCGTGTGCGACGCTATCGCTCTTGCGGTAACGTGGAACACCGCAGGCAAAAGCTCGCCCGCCATCTTGTACATATTCGGGATCATGAGCAGCAGTCCCTGCGACGCCGTGTACGTCGTCGTAAGTGCGCCTGCGTTCAGCGAGCCGTGTACCGCTCCCGCTGCGCCCGATTCTGCCTGCATCTCCTGAACCTTTACTCGGCTTCCGAAGATGTTCTTCTGTCCCTTTGCGGACCACTGATCCACAAAGTCCGCCATGGGGCTGGACGGCGTGATCGGGTAGATCGCCGCTACCTCTGTAAACGCATAGCTTACATGTGCGGCTGCCTCGTTGCCGTCCATCGTCTTGTACTTCCTTACCATATCTTTTCCTCCGAAA
>SFOL01000159.1 GCA_004552385.1 Bacteroidales bacterium
CCCTCGTCGGTGGCGTTCTTGAAACTTTGGTGGAAAGGCAGCGCGTAGGGCTTTCCCACAACGATGGCGGCCACGCCATACGAACTCTCGCCTGCCCCGTTGACAGCGCGCACGGCCCAGGTGCGATAGCTTTGGGGCTCGCCCTCGTCGTTGTTCATTCCCGTCACCTCATACTCCGTCTCACCGGTCACGGAGGTCAGAGAGTCGCTCACGTAGCCATCGCTCACGTTGAAGATGTCGTAGCGTGTCTTCGCGGGCTGGATGATTCCACCGTTGAGTCCCTCCACGGAATCCCATGAGAGGGTGACGGAATGCGTGTTGTCTCGAGCCGTCACGACGGGCATGTCGGGCATGTCCACCCCGACAAACACCGAGACGCTGGAACGTGGGCCACTGCCGGCTGCATTGTAGGCATACACTGAATAGGTGTTGGTGCCTTGCGAAGCATGACTGTCGGTGGCTGTCAACGCTGCGCCGGGACTGGGCTTCTCGATAGTCGCCACAAGGTCGTTGCCCTTGCGCACCTCGATTCTCGACAGGCTGCCGAGCGCCGCTCCGCCCAAGGTCTTGGTGGGGGCATTGAAGCTCAGAGTGGCCAGAAGCTCTCCCGTCGGGTCGCATACAGCCTTGAGGCTCGTCACCGAGTCGGGAGCATTGGCATCGGGCGCGTCCTCCACCAAGATGGAGTCGACGTAGAGGTAATACATCGAGGCGTCAGACACGGCGTGGAAGCCCATGTAGTATTTGCCCTCTGTCTTGGGGCGGATGGTTTTCGCAAACTGCTGATAGCTTACCTGATCGAGCACCGTTGTACCAAGCAGCGTGTCGGTGAGGAGCTCGGGAGAGTTACCCTTGCCCCAGAGCGCCTCCAACCTCTCGGGGTAGAGGGCTCCATTGGTGCTGCGGGCCTTGAAGCTCACCTTGTAGCTCTTTCCGCCCATGAGGTGGATGGGCGGCGTGATGAGCCAGTCGTCACCCACCGCGGAAGTGCTCCAATGGTAGGCAGCCGACTTGGTGGGGGCATCCCAACTCCAAGTGGCTCCGTCGTTGTTGGCGTCGATGACGGTGTAGAGGTCGAGGTTGCTGTCGAAATCGTTGAAGTAGGGCACATCGAAGGCATCGCCCAAAAGTTGTTCGTTGCTCAGGGCCAGTGCACTGCCGCCATTGTCGTTCTTGGCTGCCACGCCATACCTGTAGGCCTTCAGCTTGGCCTGGGGAATCTGCTCGGTGAAGGTGGTGTCGGCCAAATTCCGCCTCACCCACAGGGTGTCCTTTCCAGATATTCGCGCCACGTCGTACCTCACACTCCCTAACCATCCGCCGTTCTGACCCTTGGCGGCATTCCATGAGAGACGCGACGCGCCTTGGCTGTCGGCCTCAAACCTCACGTTGGCAGGAGCGGCTGGAGTGTCGGTTCCCACAAAGGCCGTCGTCTTGGCCGACGGACTGTTGCCCTCGCTGTTGAATGTAAAGGCCACAAACTGGTTCGTTCCCTCGTGGGTTGTCACATCCACCGTGGTCGGCTCTCCTGCCACGGTTGTGCCCTTCAAGGTGTCGAGGCCATTGACAACCACCCTGTAGCCGAGCTGACCCGAGAGGGTGCCCTTGCCGTCGAAAGTTGTAGAGGGGGCTGTGAACGTAATCTTTCCAGTGAGCGCCCCGCCTACAAAGAGGGCCTTGAGGTCGGTGATGGCAGCCGGAGCCCCGTCTTCGGCTGCGGCTTTCGGTATGGTGAGCCCTGTTATGTTGGCTCCGCCATACTCATTAGGATAGTCGCCCACCTTGGTTGCCAAACCCGTGGAAAGGTCGACGGTATAGAGGGCACTGGCTCCAGCAGCATCGGTGGCCGCCCAATAGAACGTGTTGGTCTTAGGGTCGATTTCGCCCGACTGGAAGTAGCTGGAACCTCCGTCCGCCACAACAGCCACACCGGTGCTGCCTATCTTGGTCTCGCCACCCGTCTTGCGGTCGATTCTGTAGAGATTGCCGTCCTGAGCCACTCCGTATGCATAACCATCCTGGGCAATGCCCAAGGCCACATAGGCGTTGGCGGCTTGGGCGATGGTGGTGCGGGTCTT
>SFOL01000056.1 GCA_004552385.1 Bacteroidales bacterium
TCCTTCGGCCGCTTTTCCTTGTGTCGTGTTACTTGCGGCGTGACATTGGGGTCTGATCATCCTTCCCCTTACCAGTGGTTCACGCTCGTGTCTGGAGTCCTAAAACAGGTAATTCAGATTTACGTAGAATCCATTGTCGCCATCGTCCCCGCACATGGCGCGACCGTAGTCGGCTGATATTATGAAGTTGCTGTCCTTGTGTATTTTCAGCCCGATCCCGGCCGAGCCGTGCGGCTTGTCGTTCCCGTTCCTGAAATAATCCGATCGTACGTCGTCAGGCACTCCGTTTTTGTCCACCTCGTAGTTCTGCGTTGTTATGCCAAAGTCGCCGAAGACGTTTGTTCCTATGGCCCACTGTTGGCCGAGCAGGGTGAAGTGGGCGAACAGCCATCTTAACTCCACGTTGGCCAAGGCCACGCCGTCCGCCACAATCCTGTTTCTTAACACGCCGCGCATCGTCTTGCTCCCGCCGAGGCCTTGACTTGTTGCGCTTGTCAGCGTGTTGGTCGTTATGTGAGGCAGAAGGTAATAAGCCACTCTGCCGCCCAGGCGGTTCTGCAGAGTCAGCCTGTAGGCCACGACGAGGTCGGGTGAGCCGATGCTGACGTATTGTCTGTGGGTGAGCGTGACGCGGGCGAATCCGCTGTTGTTGCTCGTGAAAGCTCGTGGCTCAAAAGCGAAGAGGGCCTCGCTCCATACGCCTTTGGTCGGGAATGCCTCTTTGTCTCTGGTGTCTATCCCCGCCCCGAGTCTTATAAACACGTCAGTGCCGCCGTCAGCCTCCGACGGGCGGATCACGCCCCACTGGCAGTAGAGGTCATACAAGCCGGGCGTGTCGGGTGCCGCACGTCTCAGTTCGCCGCGTTTTATGGGGCCGCAGTCGAAGTTGAACGCCGTGACTCCCAGTTGCGCGTAAGCCCTGCTTCCGGGTATGTCATACCTCACGCCGGCCATGAGCCTCAGCATCCGCCGGTGGTGGGCGTAGAAAGCGTGGCTCTTGTAGCGGGAGTCGTCTCTGTCGGTCCACTCTTCATGATATACGGCTTTGCGCCCGTTGAAACCATAAAAGTCAGTCAGCAGGTCGCGGTACCACGTCACGTCGGCGGTCAGGCGGAGCCCGTCGCTCATGCGGTTTAGCGTGCGCGGAGAGTCATAGTAAGCGCGGCAAAGCATAGTGCCGGCGGGGTAGCGGCTGCACTCTAAATACAGCGAATGGTCGTAGGCTGGGAATCGGCTCCCGTCGCCATACCAGTATAGGTTTGACAGCACGCCGTATTGAAACCCGAGATCCGAGTCATACGATATGGCGGGCAGAATGCCGAATGAGAAGCCCTTCTTGACAAAAGAGGAGTCCGCCTCCACCATGGCATGAGAAGTGGTAGCGAGGGCAAGCGTGGCTATGGCGGCCATGGCCACGCGGCGCATTGTGTGCATCGATGTCCTATGTGGTGTGAATACGTGCTAAATTACGCATTTTTGGTTACTTTTGCACGCTGGCGGCGGTTCTGCCGAATGTCTCAAAACGTTGATATTCTTCTTAATCTGAAATACTCAAGGTGGCCAAATCTTTTACCGACACGCCTCTCATGAAGCAATACATGAGCATCAAGTCCAAGCATCCGGATGCCATGCTGCTATTCAGGGTTGGCGATTTCTATGAGACCTACCTGGATGACGCCCCTAAGGCCGCCAAGATTCTCGGCATCACACTTACGCAGCGCAGCGGCACTAACCCCGAGCTCGGCGCTTTGGCCGGATTCCCTTATCATGCCCTCGACACCTACCTGCCCAAGCTCGTGAGGGCGGGACTCCGGGTTGCCGTATGCGACCAGCTTGAGGACCCCAAGCAGGCTAAAGGCATCGTCAAGCGCGGCATCACGGAGCTTGTTACTCCCGGCGTGGCAATTACCGACGGCGTGCTCGTCACCACAGAGAACAACTTCCTCTGTTGCGTCAATTTCACCCAGTCTGGCATAGGCGTGGCGTTTCTCGACATATCGACTGGCGAGTTTATGATGGGCCAGGGCGATGCGCAATATGTCGACCGCCTCCTCGCCACGTTCCGCCCCAAGGAAGTCCTCTTTGAAAAAGGACGCCGACAGAGCTTTGTCGAGGCGTTCGGCAATAAGTGGGTGACTTATCCGTTTGACGACTGGGCTTTCCAGCCGCAATCAGCCAAAGAGAGGCTCGTTAAGCATTTCGACACCCAAAGCCTCAAGGGCTTTGGCGTGGAAGACCTCGTGGCCGGTGTCACGGCCGCCGGAGCCATCCTCTATTATCTTGACGTCACGCAGCACGATGGGCAGGCCCACATAAGCCGTCTCCAGCGTATTGATGAGCAAGCCTATGTCTGGATTGACAGGTTCTCCATCAGGAATCTTGAACTCTTCAACGACGGGCGTGACGGCTTATGCTCTCTTGCCGACGTCGAAGACAGGTCTACAACGCCAATGGGCAGCCGTCTGCTCAAGCGGTGGCTCGCTATGCCCCTGCGAGACGTGCGCGCCATAGGCCGACGGCTCGACGTGGTGCAGACTTTCGTGGCGGACCCCGCGCTGACCGCCGAGGCTCAGAAACTCCTCCGCGAGGTGGGCGACATGGAGAGGCTCGTCGGCAAGATTGCCTGTTGCCGCATCACTCCGCGCGAGGTCGTGATGCTCAAGCGCGCGCTCGAGGCCATACCGGCTATCAAGGCGTTGGTGCGTCAGGCGGCTGACGGCTCCGCTTTGTGCGGCATGGTTGCCGCCCTCGATGATTGCGACGCGCTCCGCGCCAGGATTGAACACGACATAGTGCCCGAGCCGCCCACCACTATCCAAAAATGCGGAGTCATAGCAACAGGGGTGTCGCCCGAGCTCGATGAGCTGAGGCGCATATCCACATCTGGCCGTGAATACCTCACCGACCTCCAGGCGCGCCTGTCGGCAGAGACGGGGATCCCGTCTCTCAAAGTGGCGTACAACAATGTGTTCGGTTACTTCATCGAGGTCAGAAACACCCATAAAGACAAAGTCCCGCCCGACTGGATCCGCAAGCAGACGATGACGGCGGCCGAGAGATACGTGACGCCAGAACTTAAGGAGTATGAGGAGAAGATTGTGGGAGCCGACCAGCGAATAGCCGTGCTCGAGGCCGAGCTGTACTCCGCGCTCATTGCCGAACTTAACGCTCACCTCGGCACCGTGCAGGCCGACGCGGCTCGCCTGGCCGAGGTCGACGTCTTGCACACGTTCGCCCGTAACGCTGTGGACTACTCCTACTGCCGCCCCGACGTGAACGACTCGGACATCCTCGATATCGTCGACGGGCGCCACCCCGTCATAGAGAGGCTCATGCCCGATGGCGACTCCTACGTCTCGAATAGCGTGCACCTTGACCCCGCCGGCCAGCAGATTATCATTGTAACCGGCCCAAACATGGCGGGCAAGAGCGCGCTCTTGCGTCAGACCGCGCTAATCGTGCTTCTTGCGCAGTGCGGCTCGTTCGTGCCTGCGACGAAGGCATCTGTCGGCGTGGTTGACAAGATATTCACGCGCGTGGGTGCCAACGACAACCTGTCGCAGGGCGAGAGTACCTTCATGGTCGAGATGACTGAGGCCGCCAACATCCTCAACAATGTCACGCCGCGCAGCCTTGTCTTGTTCGACGAGCTCGGCCGCGGGACGAGCACCTACGACGGCATTTCGCTCGCCTGGGCCATAGTGGAATACTTGCATGACTGCGCCCGAGCCCGCGCCAAGACTCTTTTCGCCACGCACTATCATGAGCTCAACGACATGGAGCGAAAGTATGACCGAATTAAGAACTTCAACGTCTCTGTGCGAGAGGCCGCTGGCAAGGTCATCTTTCTCCGAAAGCTCGTGCCGGGCGGCTCGGAGCATAGCTTCGGCATCCATGTGGCGAAGCTCGCGGGCATGCCACGTGAGGTGGTCTCGCGCGCCAACGAGATCCTTGCGCAGCTGGAACGCGAGCGCGACGGAGAACCCGACCAGGCCAAGGAGGTCAAGGGTTTCAAAAAAACTGGCGACAGGAAAGAGGGGGCGGTGCAGCTGAGCCTCTTCCAACTCGACGACCCGCTCGTCAAGAGCATCAGGGATGAGATTGCGGGCCTCGACATTGATAACCTGACGCCTCTTGAGGCCCTCAACAAGCTCAATGACATCAAAAGACTGCTCGGCCTCGGCATGTGACCTCTACGGCGCTCTGCAACCATCAAACTTTTGGGAGCTTTTTATGCCCGAAATACTTATCTTTGCAATGATTATCTAAGATCATAAAAACAAACAGATAACAATGAAGAGAATCGTCCTTATCCGCCACGGCCAGAGCGCCTGGAACTTGGAGAACCGTTTCACCGGTTGGACCAACGTTGACCTCACCGAGAACGGCGTGAACGAGGCCGTCAAGGCCGGCAAGACCCTCAAAGAGCAGGGCTTCACTTTCGACATCGCTTACACCTCTTTCCTCAAGCGTGCCGTCAAGACCCTCAACAACGTCCTCGACCAGATGGATCTCGACTGGATCCCTGTTGAGAAGAGCTGGCGCCTCAACGAGAAGCACTATGGCGACCTCCAGGGCCTCAACAAGGCTGAGACAGCCAAGCAGTATGGCGATGAGCAGGTCAAGATTTGGCGTCGCAGCTACGATGTCGCACCAAACCCCATCCCTGACACCGACGAGCGCAGCGCCACCAAGGATCCCCGCTACGCAAGCTACGTTCCTGATTGCGAGATCCCTCGCACCGAGAGCCTCAAGGACTGTATTGAGCGCGCGCTTCCTTACTGGAAGAGCGTCATCTTCCCACAGCTCAAGAAGGTCGACAACATCGTTGTCGTAGCCCATGGCAACTCGCTCCGCGGCATCATCAAGTTCCTCAAGGGCATCTCTGACCAGGACATCATCTCCCTCAACCTCCCGACCGCTGTACCTTACTGCTTCGAGTTCGATGAGAAGACCTTCAAGCTCACCAATGACTACTTCGTAGGTGATCCGGAGGAGATCAAGAAGCTTCAGGAGGCTGTCGCTAACCAGGGCAAGGCGAAGTAAATAGTGGACTTTTAGTCACTAAATATTTGTGGCCGCAGGACGATTATTCATCCTGCGGCCATTTTTTTCGCCATTTCTCACATTGCGCTAATCCCATTCGTCATTTTTGTTTTGAAAAGGTGCACAGTGACGATTTTGTATAGTTAAAATGTGTATATTTGTGCACAGGTGCCAGGCTGTTTGGCGGTTCTCGCAAGAGGAATTCGTGCATTGCTTGCCTCGCTTTTGTAATTAACTAAAAAACAAGAAGTTATGATAGGTGTTTTTAAAAAGTGTATGACCACCGATTTCGCTAATTTCAGCGGGCGTGCGCGTCGTCGTGAGTTTTGGCTCTTCGCTCTTGCAGGCTTTTGCATCAGTCTCATTTTTCGAGTGCTCGGTTTGATAGCAGTCGCCACGACGAGCGCGTATGTCATTGCCTTGGTCCACTTCCTTTCTATATTGGCAAGCATTGCTATGCTCATCCCGTCATTGGCCGTTTGCGTGCGACGTCTGCACGACACGGGCAAGTCTGGCCTTTGGCTTTTGATTCTGCTCGTGCCCTTCGTAGGCGCAATTGTTGTGCTCGTCTTCGAGCTCCTTCCTGGCAATGTCGGCGACAACAAGTATGGTGCCGATCCCAAGCAAATCCAGGGGTAACGATATAATGCCTCATACGGGCTCGAAAGCGCCTATATGCCAAAAGCCTGCGTACGAACCTATGTCGTACGCAGGCTTTTATGATTACCCTGAGGCCGCCCAAGCTCCTTATATGCTCAAGCCTCGCCCAAGGCAAGCCGCTAATCCTTCTTATAGACGAGCAACGCGGAATAAGTGTTGACGCCAAGAGCCGAGTGACCCTCGTATTTCACGTCGACAACGTCAGTCTCGCTTAATCCTTCCTCTTTGATGAACTCATTAATCTGCACATCGATAGTCGCGTCGAAATCGTCAGTGCCAGTGTACTGGAAATGCTTCGTCTGAATTGTAGCCATGACTATGTTTTTTGTGACAAGCCGCACTTTATTGCGTTGCCAAAGGTTATTTTTTTGTTATTGCCGGTCTTTGCCGTCGTGGCGTAGACACGACTGCGAATTTAGCGTTTTTTTTGTATAAAGGCAAAGGACTGCGCCATGACCTTTATTCCCGCCCCGTCAGCCTATGACTCTGCATACCAAGTCAACCAGCATGTCGCGGGTTGTCGTTTCGGGCCAGTTGTAGCCCTTCGACCGCATGTCATACTCGGCCAGCAGGTTCGTTATTCTCATGCAGTCCGATGCCGTGTAGAGGCGCGAGGCGGGCCCGAAGTTTTTCGACACCATGAATGGGCTGCGCTCGCCCACTGCCATGGCCGCCTTTACCGCCTCGTCGTCGCTCTTCGTCGTCGCTTTTGCGAAGCAGTAGGTGAAAAGATGGTCAAAACCGTTGTATAATGCGGCTATTATGGCCTGCACCGGGTATGCTTTCTCGTTTTGCCCCATGGCTTTCACAATGGTCAGAGCCTTGCGCTTGTCTTTTCTGAAGAGGGCGTCGCGCAACTCGAAGGCGTTATACTCTTTGCTTATCCCGACGTTGTCGGACACCATATCGACGGTAATGGTCTTAAGCCCAGCGCCCACGGCGGCCCTGATCTTCTCAATGGCTTTGGCCGCGTCTGTCATGTTTGTGCCCACGTGTTCGGCCAGCAGGTCCGCGGCGCGGTCTTCTATGCCGAATCCGCTTTTGGTGGCGAAGGTGCTTATCCAGTGTGGCATCTGGTTGTCATACAGCTTCTTCGTCTCCATAATCGCGCCGCCGGCTTTCTCTATTGCTTTGTAGAGCTTCAGCCTCTTGTCCAAAGCTTTATACTTGTGGCAAATGACGAGCACCGTCGTGGGCAGGCAGTGGGAGACGTAGGTCTCCAGGTCGCCTATTTGGCTTGTGGCCTGCGCTTCGCGCACTATCACGACTCGTCTTTCGGCGAACGTGGGGTACTGGTCGCACTCCAGACCCACTTTCTTGCCCGACGTGTCGCGCCCGTACACCACGGTTTGGTTGAAAGTGCGTTCCGCCTCGTCCATGGCGTGCTGCTCTATATAGTCTGACACCACGTCGATGGGGTAGGGCTCCTCGCCCATCAGCAGATATACGGGGCGGTATGTGCCGCCTTTCAGCTCTTTCAGTATTTCTTCTTGCGATAAAACAGCCATCGGATTCTGTCGTCTTTTTGCTTGCGCGTTAGTGGTTCGCGGGCCGAAAGCGTGCGCCTAAAACTTAAGGTGTTTCACCGAGTTGCCGCATCTCTCTATCTCGAGCAGGGCGTCAATGCCTATCTCGAGATGGGGGCGTACGAACTGCGAGGTCACCTTCCTGTCGCTCTCGGTCGTCTTCACGCCCTCCGGTATCATTGGCTGATCTGACACAAGAAGGAGAGCTCCTGTCGGAATCTCGTTGTGGAACCCCACGGTGAAGAGCGTCGCGGTCTCCATGTCCACCGCCATGCAGCGCATAGTCTCAATCTTGTGCTTGAATGAGTCGTCGTGTTCCCACACGCGGCGGTTGGTGGTGTATACTGTGCCTGTCCAGTAGTCATAGCCATGGTCGCGGATGGTGCCAGACACTGCGCGCTGAAGCGAGAACGCTGGCAGGGCAGGCACCTCTGGCGGCATGTAGTCGTTGCTCGTGCCTTCTCCACGAATGGCCGCTATCGGCAGGATGAAATCGCCTATCTCATTCTTCTTCTTGGCTCCGCCGCATTTGCCAAGGAACAGCACGGCCTTTGGCCTTATGGCCGTCAGAAGGTCCATTATCGTGGCGGCGTTAGGGCTCCCCATCCCGAAGTTGATTATGGCCACGTCTTTGGTCATCGCGTTGGGCATGTTGCCGCCCTTGACTTCGACCCCATATATGTCCGCAAACATCTCCACGTAGTTCATAAAGTTGGTCAGTAATATGTATCGTGGGAATTCGCTCAGATCCCTGCCCGTGTAGCGAGGCAGCCAGTTCTCTACTATCTCTTGTTTTGTCTTCATGCTCTGTCTCCTTTGCTTTTGGTGTCTCAGTTTTTACAAAAATAACATTTTCCGTCCGCATGAGGTTTTCTCTTCACTCTCATCTCCAAACATATTTTGCCCAAACACGTATAAGACATTAGCTTCGTCAAGAAGGCGACTGCTGTCTTGCCCAAGCTCCTAATCCAAATTCTTTTTTGCCGTGGGGCGTGCTCGCTCTTTGCGCAAGTAACTAAGGCTTTTTTGTTATGGTGTCTTCTATGCTCCTCATTGCGGCCAAGGCGGTTGTCTACGCCATGTTCTCGCTCATGCTGTTCATAGGGGTTGATAATCTGGTCAGCTCAAAGGGCAAGTAGTCATTTCTTTTTTGACTGCTTCTTCACTTATCTTTTTTATTTAATTAAACACACGGCGGCGTTATTTTAAGGTTACGCCGTTTTTTTTTGTCTGGCCGAGGGCTATCTTAGCTTGTGAATATGTCTTGCCAGTCGGGGGTCTCCGTGCTCTGGCTGTGTGGAGCCGACTTAATTATCTTGCCAGTGGAGCGTGTGTTTTCTTTTCTCCGCAATTGGACGTTGCCCCTTGCCATGTTGGCCGGGGTGATCTTTTATGCGGCGTTTCATAATCTCCCTTTCTTGCGGCCGTTTCACTCTGCGGTCTGGGCTTTAGACGCTTACCTTACTCCTGCCCTTATCTTTGCGCAGTTGCTGCTCACGTTTTGCCGTGTGGACCCCAAGCAGTTCCGCCTAAGGCGGTGGCATCTTTGGCTGCTTGGCTTCCAGGTCGTGTTCGCGTCGGCGGCCTATGTCGTCCTTGCTCCGCTTTCGCCAGTTTTGGCGCAGGGCGCAATGGTGTGCCTGGTCTGCCCTACGGCCACGGCGGCTGCTGTCATCACGCATAAATTGGGAGGCTCGGCCGAGACGCTGATCACTTTTACGCTTATGGATAATGTGTTGGCCGCCATCTACGTGCCTCTTGTCTTCCCTCTTGTCTACGCTCAGCAGGGTGGACTCGACTTCCTCGACGCTTTTTTGATTATTCTCGGAAAGGTTTTCCCGCTTCTAATCTTCCCCTTCCTTGTCGCGCAAGCCCTGCGGTTATTTGTCTCGTCCGCCCACTCCTGGCTTCGCGAGCATTCCGGCCTCGCGTTTTATATATGGGCTCTCGCTCTGGCCATGGTTATGGGCAAGACCGCAAAAAGTATTGTTGACGATTCTGACGAGATGATTATCGTCCTGTCGCTCGCTCTTGTGGCCGTGGCCGCTTGCGCAGTTCAATTCTTGTTCGGTAAAGTAATGGGCGGGCGCTATGGCGATCGGATAAGCGGGGGCCAGGCCCTCGGGCAGAAGAACACGGTCTTGGCTATCTGGATGGCGCAAACATATCTCGACCCGTTGTCGTGCGTCGCCCCCGGAGCCTACGTCTTGTGGCAGAATGTGGTTAACAGCTATCAGCTGTGGAAAAAGAGGCATAAGGAGTCGGGAGCTCGCCATTCCCGTTAATAACATTTGTAGCATGGAGTTTTGTCTTCGACCGGCCACGGTGGCCGATGCGGAGGAGCTGCTCGCGATTTATGCCCCATACGTCACGGGCACTGCCGTCACTTTCGAGTATGTCGTGCCGTCTGTCAGCGAGTTCGCCGAGCGCATCCGTCATACACTCGCATCCTATCCATACATCGTGGCGCAGAGCGTAGCCGACGGGTCTCTGCTCGGATATGCCTACGCCGGGCGTTTCAAGGAGCGCGCCGCTTACCAATACGCCTGCGAGACCAGCATCTACGTGAGGCGTGACGCCCGTGGCCATAGGGTGGGCGAGGCTCTCTTGACTGAACTTGAGAACAGGCTTATAGCCAGGGGGGTCAAGAGCATCTGCGCTTGCATCACGTACGTCCAGGTGGTTGATCCTTACCTTACTAATGCCAGCATGGCTTTCCATGAGCGTATGGGCTACCGACTTGTGGCACACTTCCATCGATCTGGTTTCAAGTTCGGCCGATGGTATGACATGATTTGGATGGAGAAGCTTGTCTGAGGCCGCCAGCCTGCGGCTTTCCCCTCAACAAATAAAAGACCCGGCCCCATTGGCAATGATCCAATAGGAGCCGAGTCTTTTATTCGTGTTGTCGCGTCCTACTTTGAGACGATCTCCAAAAGCCTTTTCTTGAGATCGTTAATATCCGTCACGACAGGATATTGCGGGTAGTCGGCTTTGACGTTCTCTGGCGGGCAGAACAAGATACCCTTGTCGGCCGCCTCGAGCATTGTGACGTCGTTATACGAGTCGCCAAACGCCACGACGTCATACTTGAGGCTCTTGAATGCCTCCACAGTCTTGCGCTTCGGATCCGGCTGACGGAGCTTGTAGTTGGTGATGCGGCCTTTGTCATCGGTCTCCAGGCTGTGGCACAAGAGGAACGGGTTCTCCAGTTTGTCCATGAGCGGCTGGGCGAATTCAACGAATGTGTCCGACACGATTGCGAAACGCGCCACCTTGCGCGTTTCGCGCACGAACTCCAGTGCGCCTGGCAGGGGATCCAGCGTGCCGATTACTTCCTGTATGTCATGGAGCGTCAGGCCGTGCTCGTCCAGGATGCGCAGTCTCATGCGCATCAGCTCGTCATAGTCTTTTATGTCTCTGGTGGTGAGCTTCAGCTCCTCTATGCCAGTCTTCTTGGCCACGTTGACCCATATCTCGGGCACGAACACGCCCTCAAGGTCTGCACAAATTACCCACATATTCCTTTTCTTGATAGGTTTGTTTTTGACGTATCGGATGCCTGTGCCTACCCGATTCCGCTTTTTTGAACGCAAAGTTAAGATTTTATATTCTATTACTGCTCCTTTGAGCCTTTTTTTCCTGTCGTCTGATGGAATGAGGGCGTGAAAAAGGCTAACTTAGCATTATGGAACAGATTCAGATAGCGCCTAAGCGCAATCTTAGGCGGAGGACGCATGA
>SFOL01000160.1 GCA_004552385.1 Bacteroidales bacterium
TTCCTCCACCGTGAAGTTCTCGTCGCGCATCATCTTCTGGAAGCTGTTCACGTAGATGTCCGTGATGTCGCCCACCATCAGGATGGTCTGCTGCACCTTGCGGGCGTCCTTGACGAGGTTGTTCACCGACTTCAGGGCATCGTAATACTTCTTGCCCTGCTCATAAATCTTTACTGTCTCATGAAAGTTCTTAATCATGTGGGTCGCCGTCGTGGACGTGTGCGCCACGTTCTTGGAGGTGTTCACGATGCTTTGCGCAATGTTGGACGGGTCGATGACCGTCCACTGTGCGCTTGCCTTGCCCGCCGTCAGCAGGCACAGGCAGATAAGGATTGTCATTCTTGCTTTCATTGCTCGCTGTTGTTTGGTTCTTGTCTTACCCTTACATAGTCCCCGTTGGGCGAGAAGGTCAGCACGTCCGTCTCCTCGTTATAGGCCACGTCGATGCGGAATCCCGTATTCATGAAGAGGTTGCCGTTCTCCATCTGCAGGAGGTAGGTCTGCGGTTTCAGCTCGCGTCCCAGCCCCTTGCGCTTGAACACCGTCACCTTGTATGCCTTGCCCTCCTTGTAGATGAGCACGTCGGGCTTGCCCTCCACGCTCTCCCAGTTGCCACAGAGGGCGGGACGGTCGTCCCTCGCCGCCTCACTGCACGACTGCATGGCCATACTCGCCATACCCAGCACGATGCCGCAAAGGAGCAGCATCTGCCTGCTTGTTGTCTTCAATCTTCTTCCCATGTTCTGAATCATTGTTGAATGTGATAAAATTGGTTGTGATAAATGTCATGTCTTGCTTGTCGTTCTTTTCTCCGCCAGTTGCCGGATGGCGGCTT
This sequence comes from Bacteroidales bacterium, assembly GCA_004552385.1. Taxonomy (GTDB): domain Bacteria; phylum Bacteroidota; class Bacteroidia; order Bacteroidales; family Marinilabiliaceae; genus W3P20-009. The sequence goes on from SFOL01000160.1 coordinate 836, forward strand.
CGATGTCTCCGCCCAGTTTCTCCGCCAGCCGATAGACCTCCACCTTCTCCGTTTCCTCGGTGGTGTAGGCGAGGTATTCCTCCGCGCTCACCTCGGTGGCATAGACCGCCGACTGCGTGCCGCCCAGCCCGATCCACACCTCCTTGTAGAGCCGTGACGGGTGGTTGGCCATGTTGATGGAGAGAATCTGCGACTTCTCCTTCTCCGTCAGTCCGAGCAACGCCTGTATCTGGTCGAACTTGTTCATGTACTTCCGTTGGTCGAGCAGTATCTTGCAGTCGGAGTTGTTGATGATGCTCTCCTTCACCACGGGTGAGGAGATGATGTCGTCCACCTCCTGTGTCACCACGATGGCCTCGCCGTAATACTTGCGCACGGTCTTGTACATGTACCTCAGGTATTCCGCCATGTTCGCCGAAGAGAGAGCCTTCCATGCCTCCTCCACAATCAGCTGCTTGCGCACGCCCTTCAATCGGCGCATCTTGTTGATGAAAGCCTCCATGATGATGATGGTCACCACGGGGAACAGCTCACGGTTCTCCTTGATGCTGTCAATCTCGAAGACGATGAACCGTTTGCCGAGCAGGTCGATGTTCTCCGTGGAGTTGAGCAGGAAGTCGTAGCGTCCGCCCCGGTAATACTGCCGCATGGTGGTGAGCATGTTGTCGATGTTGAAGTCGGACTTATCCACCTTAATCTCCCGTTCCGCCAGCTCGCGGCGGTAGTCGTCGCGCATGTACTCGTAGAAGGTGTTGAACGAGGGCGTGATGCTCCGGTCTGCCCTGATGCGCTCGATGTAGGCGTTCACCGCACTGCCCAGCTCGCCGCTCTCCGTCTTCGTCACCTTGTCGTCCTCCGACTTCCAGAGCGTCAGCAGCAATGTCTTGATGCTGTCCTTCTTCTCCACGTCGAACACATAGTCGTCGGTATAGAACGGGTTGAACGAGATAGGCTTCTCCTCCGTGTAGGTGAAGTACACACCGTCCTCGCCGTGCGTCTTGCGCCGTATCATCTCGCACAGTCCCTGATAGGAGTTACCAGTGTCCACCAGGACCACGTGCGTGCCCTGCTCGTAGTACTGGCGCACGAGGTGGTTCATGAAGAAGGACTTGCCGCTTCCGCTGGGGCCCAGCACGAACTTGTTGCGGTTGGTGGTGATGCCCCGCTTCATGGGCAGGTCGCTGATGTCGAGGTGCAGGGGCTTGCCCGTGAGCCTGTCCACCATC
>SFOL01000057.1 GCA_004552385.1 Bacteroidales bacterium
CATGCTTGACGCCCTTTATCTTTTCCTTCTCGGACTCTGATGCGCAGTCCCCTACGAAGCGGAAGTCTTTCCCGTCTTCTGTCAGGTATGTGTTAAATGTCGCTACGAAATAGTCGCCGTAGACGACTGTCGGGTTGTAAATGGGCGGCATTATGCGGTAGTCGAATGTCGGCACTCCGCCCACGAGCCGTCCTTTTTTCCTGTCGTAGAACGCATATGCCGTTTTTGCCCTTATATTCTGAAGTTTGAAGAATAACGTGGCGTCTGTCATTAAGGCGTTGCCTGCGAAAAAGTAGTTCTCTGTGCCTGTAGACTCTCTGTACTTTAAAGTGTATAATGTCGTTAAACCGTTGTCTGTCAGTGTACTTATGGTGTCGCAGTTGTTCCGGCACATCATCAAGCCGTCGCTGCTTAGTTGCAACGGCGTTCCTTCTCTCGGCGGCAACCCTTCTGTGTCTCTCTGGCCGAAGAAATGCGTTATGGCCCCTTGGCGGTTCATGACGATGAACGAGGCGTCGTCAATGTCGCCTATGTTCCTGTTCCTGTCACCGCGCCCGGCGTACATCACCAGGGCGTTGCCGCTTCGCGTAGTCCCCATTGCGCTGAATGTCAGTGGTATGCTCTCCACCCAGAGCCTTTGACATTTCATGTCGTAGTGGCCTATGCTCCCTTGCGTGAACACAAGTATTTCGTTTCTCCCCCTGTCTATGGTGTAGTCGTCTCGTTCTGACCCTCTTCCAAATGGGATCGCCCCCACGAACCGGCCTTCCGCCCCGAACACCTTCACGCCCTTCGAGTCTGATGCTATTATGTTTCCCTCTGTAAATGAGAGTCTCCTTATTTTGTCGAGTCTGCTTTCTGGAGTTGTCTCTAATGGTATGAAGTGCAAATCTCTTACGATGTCGGCGAAGTCGAACCTCTGATCCGCTATGCTCCGAGCGTCTATCTCCGTCATGGTTGTCGTGTCGGCTGTCAGTTCTGTCGCGGTGTCGCCCATCAGCTTGGCCTGCTGCTCCTTTGTGCATACTAACGCGTTTGGCTTGTTGCGTGAGCACCCTGGCATTATGGCTATCATCATGCCCATTGCCGCCATCACGGTTGCCACTCTGCATTGTTTTGGCCGTGTCATTATTCCTGTTTTGTTAACTAAGCACAAATTTATATAGATATTTTAAGAATACAAAGAGTTATGTATATTCAGGCTCCGCATGAGCTCAATGCGGCCTAAAAATGTGTTCTCAGTTGACTCTGGTGTGTAATTTGTCAAGAAACTCTTACATTTGCACTGACCACAATGCGCTTTCTAATTATGTCGGGATCAAGGGATGATCATCCTTTTGCACGGTTGCTTGACAGGCTTCCTTTTTTCGTGGCTGCGGCTCTTGCCGTCTCTGCGTGCGCCTATGTGCTGGTTCTCCTGCTCGCCTCTGTCTCCGATGACTTTGACTATTCCGTCATAAGCGAAGAGGAGCGGGTGGCCTCGGTCAAGTGCGTTCCCGAGGTCGACGACAGCGTGTTGACCATTCCCGCCGCTGTCGGGCCCTTCTGGCGCAGCTATAAGGTGGTTGGCATAGAAAGCCACGCTTTCGAGAATAATGAGTCTTTTGCGCGTCTCGAGTTGCCAGACGGGTTGAGGTCTATCGGCTATGGCACTTTCTACGGCTGTCGACGTCTGCGGTCTCTCTCTCTGCCGCGAAGCGTTGAGGAGATTGGCGACGGGGCTTTCTACGGGTGCTCGTCTCTCTCCGAGGTGACCCTGTCGCCCGACATGAAGTCGATGGGGGAGTATGTCTTCGAGCGTTGCACTGGTTTGCGGCGTGTAGTTGTGCCAGAGGGGGTTAAGGTTATGCCGCGTAGCGTGTTTTGCGCCTGTTCCTCGCTTTCTGAACTCGATCTGCCGTCTTCGCTGGTCTCCATCGAGCCGCTCGCTTTTAAAGACTGCGTATCGCTTGTCGATGTCGAGCTGCCTCTCGGAGTGAGGGATGTTGGAGGCTGCTCTTTTGAAATGTGCACGTCTTTGCGCCGCGTGGTGATACCCCCGTTGGTCAAAGGTCTTGGAGTCACTGCGTTCAACGGCTGCTCCAGTTTGTCCGAGGTCGTCTGCCTGGCTGTGGAACCTCCTCCCCTGGGCAGTTCCGTCTTTGATGGCATCTCGCCAGACGCTGTGCTCTTTGTGCCGGCTGGCAGTGCTGACGCATATCGCCTTTCACCTTGGGCGGATTACTTTAGTGCTGTGAAGGAGTTTTAGGGTCACCGCCTTCAAATCTCACCATCCATTTACCGCTTTCGCCTTTCCATTTCCTTATGTCACGTTATTCCCGTCCTCAATCACGTAAAGTCATTGAGCTACTTGCCCCTGCGCGCGATGCCGAGTGCGCACGTGCGGCTATTGATCACGGCGCCGATGCCGTCTACATCGGCTCCCCGCAGTTTGGCGCGCGCAAGGCTGCCGCCAACACTCTGGCCGACATAGAGTCGGTGGTGGGCTACGCTCACACCTTCGGGTGTCGTGTTCACGTCGCTCTTAACACTTTGCTGTTCGATTCTGAGGTAAACGCGGCGCGTCGTCTGGCTTGGGATCTCTACCGCGCCGGAGTCGACGTGCTCATTGTCCAAGACGCCGCTTTGCTCGACGTGCCCTCCATGCCACCTATTGAGATCCACGCGTCAACGCAATGCGACAATCGGACGGCTGAGAAAGTACGCTTTTGGCAAGATGTCGGAATCCGCCAAGTGGTCCTCGCCCGCGAACTGTCAATATCAGAGATCGCCGAAGTGGCGCGCCAGACCGACGTACGACTCGAGGCTTTCATTCACGGAGCCCTATGCGTCTCATACAGTGGACAGTGCTACATGAGCTACGCCCGGGGCGGACGCTCTGCCAACAGGGGCGAGTGCGCACAGCCCTGCCGACTGCCCTATGATGTCCTCTCGTCCGACGGCAAGGTTGTCATGCGACACGCCTATCCACTCTCGCTCCGTGATAATAATCAGACGGGCAACATTGAGGAACTTATTGACGCGGGCGTCTCATCTTTCAAGATCGAGGGCCGGCTTAAAGACGCGGGATACGTAGCCAACGTGACTCTTCATTACCGTCTCGCCATCGACGAGATTCTCGCCAGGCGGCCGGACCTCTCGCGCCTCTCGCGAGGCCAAGTCAAGCCTGGCTTTTCGCCCGACCCCGCGAGGAGTTTCAACCGGGGCTTTACAGACTACTTCGCTCACGGACGCCGCCCGGACATCTGGCAACCTCTTTCACCCAAGTCTCTCGGGCAACCCATAGGACGCGTCGTAGGCGTCTTTCCGCCCGATAAGATTGACATTAAGACGGCCGAGGTCTTGGCAAATGGAGACGGGCTCTGCTTCCTTAATCAAAGTCAGGCGCGGTTCTCCGGATCTTGCGTCAACGGCGTGGCGCCGCTGCCTAAGGGCGTATTGAGGGTGGCGGTGCGGAGCGTCAAGGGCGTCGCCGCAGGCGACTCTGTTTTCCGAAACTCCGATATGGCTTTCTCCGCGGCTTTGGATCATGACAAGACCAGGCGCGTGGTTAATGTCTCCCTCTCGCTCTCTTATTCCGGCGGCGCGTTCCGTCTTGCCACCCATGACCATGACGGGGTCTCGTCTTCCGTGTCCAAAAACATTGACGCGCAGCCTGCCAAGTCGGCAGAGGCCTCGCATGGCCAGATGGAGCGGGCGCTCTCTAAGGCGGGCGGCACGGTCTTCGATGTCACCCGTGTCGTTATTGAGCCGTCGGCTTCACGCCTGTTCTTACCGGCGTCGGAACTAAACGCCTTGCGCCGCGAGGCACTCGACGCCCATGCCGAGGCCAGGAGGGCGTTCTTCCGCCCGTCTGACGTGGTGCGCGCAGAGGATGCCGGCGTGTCGTGGCCCGCGCGTCTGCTCATTCCAGAATCTAATGTCATAAATGCCGAGGCGAGGCGCTTCTACGAGTCGCATGGCGCTGAGTTTTGCGAGTGGGGCTATGAGAGGCGCTCCGACGTGCCCAAAGATTGGCGATTGATGACGACTCGGCATTGCATAATGAACGCCATGGGCAAGTGCCTCCGCAAGCACCCCGAGTACGTACGCATGACTCCCCTTGTGCTGAGAGATGATGATGGGCGGACTTATTCCGTCAAGGTCAATTGCGCCTTGTGCCAGATGGAGATTTATCGAAATGAGTAATACGCAATAGCTTGAAGCGCTTCTAACTATGAAGTGCTTCTTTTTTTTACTAACCGAGCGCAATTTTTGCCACTTTTTCTTTCACTGCCTATTGCGCAATATTATAGAATATGTAATTTTGTGGTGTTCTATTAGACTATAACACGAGAACAAAAGACATACATACGCGATGATACACCTGAGCGACATAAACAAAACTTACAATAACGGGGCGCCACTCCACGTCCTCAAGGGCATCAACCTTGACATCGAGAAGGGCGAGTTCGTCTCCATCATGGGCGCCTCGGGCTCCGGCAAGTCCACGCTCCTCAACATTCTTGGCATTCTCGACACTTACGACTCTGGAGAGTACCGCCTTGCGGGAAACCTGGTGAAAGACCTTTCGGAGAGCAAGGCCGCGGAGTTCAGAAACAGGCTGATCGGCTTCATATTCCAGTCTTTCAACCTTATCTCGTTCAAGAACGCCATGGAGAATGTCGCCCTGCCACTTTTCTATCAGGGGGTGGGGCGCAGGAAGCGCAACGCCCTGGCCATGGAATATTTGGATAAACTCGGTCTGGCCGACTGGGCCGCGCACATGCCCAACGAGATGTCGGGCGGACAGAAGCAGAGGGTTGCCATAGCGCGCGCGCTGATCACCAGGCCGCAAATAATCTTGGCCGATGAGCCCACGGGGGCGCTTGACAGCAAGACGTCGGTCGAGGTCATGGACATTCTCAAGAATTTGCATAAAGACGAGGGCATGACCATCGTTGTGGTGACTCACGAGAGTGGCGTGGCCAACCAGACCGACAAGATTATCCACATTAAGGACGGGCTCATCGGCAGCATTGACGAGAACCTTAACCATGACGCGTCGCCGTTCGGGCAAGGCGGTTATATGAAGTAGCGACGGGGGCGCTTGTTTTTTGCCATGTTTGATATAATAACTGAGATTTTCACCACCATACGCCGGAACAAGATGCGCACTGCGCTCACCGGTTTCTCGGTCGCATGGGGCATCTTCATCCTCATAGTGCTTCTCGGGGCAGGCAACGGGCTTATACACGCGTTCGAGATGAGCAGCTCGGAGTGCGCGCTCAATTCCATAAAGGTCTTCCCCGGCTGGACATCCCAGGCCTATGATGGTCTTAAGGCCGGGCGGCGCATCGAGCTCGGCAACAATGACCTCGTGCTCACCAAGGAGGCTTTCCCGGACAATGTCGATGAGGTCGGAGCCTGGCTCCATCAGGGCGGATGCGTGGTCAGCTACGGTAATGAGTACGTCAGCGCGGACTTGGACGGCTACTATCCTAATGTGACTAAGCTTGAGAGCGTCAAGATGCTCAAGGGTCGTTTCCTGAACGACATTGACATTAATGAGCGCCGAAAAGTGGCGGTCATTGGCGATAACGCCGAGGGCATTCTTTTTGACGGCGTCGATGGCGGGGCGCTCGGAAAGTTCATTAACGTAAGCGGAGTCGTCTATAAGGTGGTGGGCGTCATGAAAGACGAGAACAAGGGCATGCAGCACCAGGTGGCAATCCCTTTCACCACGCTCCAGCTTATATATGACAAGGGTCAGTTCCTTAACAATTACGCGTTCACAACCAAGGGTCTCGAAACCGAGGAGGCCAACGACGCTTTCGAGGTTGAGCTGCGCAAGGTGCTTGGCTCCGAGCACCGGTTCGCCGCTGACGACCAAGGCGCGGTCTGGTTTTGGAACCGTATGAAGCAGTACCTTCAGACCTCCGTTGGCATGAGAATGTTGCAGGTGGCCATCTGGGTTATTGGCATATTCACGCTCCTGAGCGGAGTCGTGGGTGTCTCTAACATCATGCTCATCACGGTCAAGGAGCGGACGCGGGAGTTCGGCATCCGGAAGGCTCTCGGTGCCAAGCCGCATACCATCCTCGCCCTCGTCTTGGCTGAGAGTGTGGTCATAACCACTTTCTTCGGCTACATTGGCATGGTGGCCGGCATCGGGGTCACCGAGTTGGCCGACAGCATTCTCGGGCAGAGCACTATGGACAACGGCTTCGGCTCCACCACAGTGTTCGCCAACCCCACTGTGGACCTCTCCATTGCCATCGAGGCCACGCTCACTCTTGTGGTGGCTGGCACTCTGGCCGGCTTTTTCCCGGCGCGCAAGGCGGTCAAGATTCGCCCCATCGAGGCGCTCAGGGCCGAGTAATAAACGAGTAATAAGAACGATATGAGGATTGACAGGGATACGGCAGAGGAGATTCTCGCCACGCTGCTTCGCAACAAGTCTCGCAGCCTGCTTACGGCCTTCGGTGTTTTCTGGGGCATCTTTATGCTCGTGAGCCTTGTGGGCGGTGGCAACGGTTGGCAAGACACGATGAAGTATAACTTTGACGGGTTTGCCACCAACTCTTGCTTCATTGCCACCAACCGCACGGGAGAGGCCTACAAGGGTTTCCGCAAGGGACGCTACTGGAGGCTGGAGAACCGTGACATTGAGAACATTCGTAAATCGGTGGCTGGCATCGACGTCATCACCGCCTCTGTTGCAGGCTGGGGCAAGACGGCGGTCCACGCCGACAAGAAGTACTCATGCGCCGTGAAGGGGCTGTACCCTGAGTATGACGCCATTGAACGCCAGGATCTGCTCTACGGTCGCTTCATCAACGAGATCGACATTCGCGACCGCCGAAAGGTGTGCGTGCTTGGCAAGAGGGTTTATGAGGCCCTCTACAACAAGGGTGAGGACCCGTGCGGCTCGCTCGTGAGGGTCGATGGCATCTATTACAGGGTCGTAGGGGTGGTCTCAACACCTGAGAATGTTAATCTGCAGGGCAACGGGTCGGAGCAGGTGATGCTGCCGTTCTCGGTATACCAGACCACGTATAACTGCGGAGACCAGGTTGACGTGCTGGCTATCTCGCTCAAGCCGGGAGTCAAGGTGGCCGACTTGAAGCCGCAGATTGAGGCCATCATCAAGTCCGCACACTCCATAGCGCCCTCCGATAAGCAGGCCATCTGGATGCTTGACGCCGAGGCCATGTTCTCAATGGTAGACAATCTGTTCATCGGAATCAAGGCTCTCGTGTTTCTTGTCGGGCTCGGCACGCTCATCGCCGGCATCATAGGGGTGTCTAACATCATGATGGTCACAGTAAAGGAACGCACTGTCGAGATTGGCATTCGCAGGGCCATAGGGGCTCAGCCGCATGACATTATGCAGCAGATTTTGGCCGAGAGTGTTGTGCTTACTCTCGTGGCGGGCATGTTCGGCATTTGCGCCGGCGTCGGTCTGCTGTCGGTCTTTGAGCAGGTCTCGGTCTCTGACACGGGCCACGTCTTCGCTTTCCAAGTCTCGTTTGGCACCGCGCTTGGCATGCTGGCCCTGATAGTAACGCTTGGCATAGTGGCGGGGCTTGCGCCGGCCTTCAGGGCCATGTCCGTCAAGCCGGTCGAGGCCATGCGCGACGAGTAGCATAGCCGACGACTATCTTTTCTCTGACCATAATATTCAATGTAGTCTTTATATAATCAGAACAATATCTCATTCACATAGTTTTATGAAAAAGTTTCTCAGAATAGCGATAATTGCCATCGTGGCGATTCTTTTCATCTGGACGTTCTTCTTCCTTTATCAGAAGTCGCAGCCTAAGACGACGGTTTATGACACGGTGCGCGTCTCGCGCTCTGACCTTGAGCAGGTCACGGTGGCTACCGGCAAGATTGAGCCGCGAGACGAGATTGAGATCAAGCCGCAGATCTCCGGCATCATAGCCGAGATATACAAGGAGGCCGGGCAGAAAGTCAAGGCGGGCGAGATCCTGGCCAAGGTTAAGGTCATCCCTGAGATGAGCTCGCTCAACGCCGCACAGAGCAGGGTGAGGCTCGCGGCCATAAGCCTCAAGCAGGCCAAGACGGACTACGACCGCATGAAGAACCTCTTCGACCAGAAGCTCGTCAGCGCCGAGGAGTTCGAAAAGGCCGACGTTACGCTCAAGCAGGCCGAGGAGGAGAAGCTCGCCGCCGATGACAATCTTGAGATCGTCAAAGAGGGCATTTCGAAAAATAACGCATCGCTAAGCAGCACTTTCATCCGCTCCACCATCACGGGCCTCATTCTCGACGTGCCTGTCAAAGTCGGAAACTCCGTCATTATGAGCAACACGTTCAATGACGGCACCACCATCGCAACAGTGGCCGACATGACCAACCTCATCTTCAAGGGCAAGATTGACGAGACCGAGGTCGGGCGAATCCACGAGGGAATGCCCGTCAAGATTTCGCTCGGCGCGCTGCAAGACGTGCCGCTCGAGGCCAAACTCGAGTATATTTCGCCCAAGGGTGAGGAGGAGAATGGCGCCAACCAGTTTGAGATAAAGGCGGCTGTGGATGTGCCGGACTCCATAACCATCCGCTCGGGCTACAGCGCGAATGCGACAATCGTCCTGAAAAGTGTCAAAGGGGTGCTCGTCGTGCCCGAGAGCGTCCTCGAGTTCAGCGGAGACACTTCGTTCGTCAATGTGCTGACCGACTCCGTGCCGCAGCAGAAGTTTGAGCGCAGGCGCGTCTCGCTCGGCATGAGCGACGGCATCAGCATGGAGCTGAAGCAAGGCGTGGCTGAGGGCGACATTGTTCGTGGCGCGGCCAAGTCTATGGGTGAGTAGTTTAGGGCTTTTAACAAGATTTTATCGCGATTTATCATGAAACCATTGATACTCTCTGTCGCCGCCGCGGCGGTCTTGGCTGCGGCGCCCGTGTCAGCGCAGACGCAGCTGACGTTGCGCCAATGCATTGAGATGGCCTATTCGCAGAGCAACAACATACGCCGTGGCGAGCTTTCCGTCGAGCAGAGCAAGAACGAGCTGAGCACCGCGCGCTACCAACGCTTGCCAAGCGTCTCTGCCTACGTGGGTCAGAATTTCGACTTCGGCAGAGGTTTGACAGTCAACAACACATACGAGAACAAGAATACGCGCAACACGAGTTTTTCCGTGTCGGCCAACATGACGCTCTTCTCGGGCTTCCGCATAACGAGGAACATGGAGATGCAGAAGTTGAACCTTGAGGCCGCAACTGCCGACCTTGAGGCCGCCAAGGACAACCTGGGCATCAATGTGGCGTCGGCCTACTTGCAGGTTCTTTGCGCTAAGGAGATGGCCGAGGCCGCACATGAGCAGGTGGGGCTCAGCTCTGAGCAGTTGCGGCTGAAGGTGGCTCTCAGAGACAATGGCAAGGCGTCTGATGCCGATGTGGCACAGGCTCGCTCCATTGTGGCGCAAGACGAGATGAACGCCGTCACGGCCGACAACGACTACAATCTGGCTCTGCTGGATCTCAGCCAGCTTCTCGAGATGGAGACCCCCGAGGGGTTGATCGTCTCTGCCCCCGCTGAGAGCGAAGCTGCATCTGTTCTTGCCGGCCCCGAACAGGTCTATCAGGAGGCTCTGGCCGGCAAGGCTTCCATAAAAGCCGCGCAAGCCAAGGTGCAGAGTGCGGAGAAGCAGGTGGACGTCGCAAAGAGTGAGTATTGGCCCACGCTAAGCCTCTCGGCTGGCATTTCGACGGGATATTTCGCCGTCGCGGGTCAAGATGGCGACTCTTTTGCGGATCAGTTGGATCAAAACCTTGACAAGAGCATCTCGCTTGGGCTCTCAATCCCCATTTTCAACCGGTTCTCCACCCGCAACGGAGTCCGTTCGGCCAAGATGAATTGCACATCAACGCAGATCGACCTCGACAATGAGCGCAAGACGCTCTACAAGGAGGTACAGCAGGCCTATTACAACGCTGTGGCGGCCGAGGCGGCCTACGCCAGCAGCTCCTCGGCCGCGGAGAGCGCGGATGAGGCTTACAAGCTCGCCGAGGCCAAATATGCTCAGGGGCTCGCCTCCGCCACCGACTTCGCCGAGGCGAGGACCAACAGATCGTCGGCCATCTCGAACAACATCAAGTATAAGTACGAGATGGTTTTCCGCACCAAGATTCTCGATTTCTACCGCGGTGTGGACATTGAGTGACAAATTTGCACTATGGCTTCTGCCTACAATTGTTTTTTGTGAGCTATCTTTGCGGACGTTATGAATGTCAGCAAGAAACAAATTGTAATCGCGGCGTCGGTGGTCGGCGTTGTCTTAATAGTGCTCATCGCGCTTCTTCTGCGCAGCAGGAGCCAGATGTCTGAGATGACCGAGGTCTTTACCGAGGAGCGCGATCTGCTCACTTCGCAATATGAGGATCTATACGTCGAATATGACGGGATAAAGGCGGGCAACGACTCGCTCGACAATCTGCTCTCGGAGCAGAGGGCGAGGGTGGAGCAGTTGACCGAGGAGCTCAAAACCCTCAAAGCCAGCAATGCCAGGCGCATAAAGGAGCTTCAGGGCGAGCTTACGTCGCTGCGCACCATCATGCGGAGCTTCTTAGTCCAAATAGATTCGCTTAACCATACGAACTCCGTGCTCCGGCAGGAGAATGCCGACATGAAAGGACGTCTTGCCGAGGCCAACACGGCGCGCGCCAGCCTTTTGGAGCAGAACGAGACCTTGAACCAGAAAGTGGCGACGGCGGCGAAACTCGATGCTAAAGATATAGAGGTTTTTACGCTCAACGCCAAAGGGCAGACTACGGGCCGCCTCGCCAAAATATCCAAGATCAAGGTCGCTTTCACCTTAGACAAGAATATATCTGCCGAGGTGGGGATGAGAGACGTTTTTTTGCGCATAACGCGTCCTGACGGCGACGTCCTCTATCATTCTCAGACCGACACGTTCCGCTTCGAGGACTCGGATGTCAATTATTCAG
>SFOL01000008.1 GCA_004552385.1 Bacteroidales bacterium
GGCGGGAAAATGTGCGCCGCGGGGCGGGCGCGGGGGTGGGTTCCGGGGTGGGTGTCAGGGGGTTGGGAGGGGTTGTTAAAAAGGTATAAAGGTGGGGAGTCACGCCTTTTTCGTATTAAAAAAGGCTACGGCATCGTAGAGCTTCTTGGCCTGCTCATCGAGTTGCTCGGAATTTGCCGCGAGAGCTTTGGCATTGTCGGCATTATTCCGCAGGAAAGAATCGAGATCAATAAGCGACGCGCTAATTTGCTCGGAGCTCACGGTCTGTGCGGAGCTTGCGTTGGTGATTTCGCTGATCAGCTTACGAGTCTGCTCCATGCTCGGCATGGCCTCGTTAAAGACCTGGCGTGCGGCGGAGTTGAGCGAGATTCCGTCGGCTGTAAGCATTCCGATCTTCTCGGCCGCCTCACGGCTGAGTCCGGCGAGCTTCTGAACCTCCTTGGCGACGACGGCGAAGCCTTTGCCCTTGGCACCTGCCCTGGCGGCCTCGACCGCTGCATTGAGAGACAGAATGTTAATCTGCCGCGCGATGTCGTTGACGAGAGACGTCTGCCGGGCGATGTCGTTGTTAATGGCGAAGAGCGGCTGGAGGCTGTCGGCCAAATCGGAGAATTTCTGGAAAGAGAGTCCGAAAGAGTTGTCGGCCTTCAGCGTGTTGGCCGAGTTCTGATGGATGTCGGACGCCATACGTGACGTGGAGGCGGTGAGCGAGCTAATATTGTCGACCTGGTGCGAGGCCCCGGACGAAAGATCCTGCGAGAGCTCGGACACTTGCCTGCTGGACGCGGCGAGGATGTCAGACCCCGCCTTGATGTCGGAGACGATATAAGAAAGCCTGTCGCACATGAGCTCGACAGATGAGACCATAGAACTAATCTCGTCACGTCTCCGGGAGTTGAGCACATCGTCAAAACGGACGTCGAGGTTGCCATCGGCGACACTGGTAATGGCGTTAGACAGCTTTTCAAGAGGCTTTGACAGCCATCGGCGCAGCAGCAGGACGACGAGCACAGTGACGACAAACAGCATGACGGCGAGCATGGAAACCGACTGCCATAACGTAGCCTTTGCGACCGAGAGCATCTCGCTGTCTGACACTGCCATAAGGAGCGACCACCCGGGAGTGTCGGCAATAGGGCAGCACGTGGCGAAATATGACCCGCCTGGCAAATCGATATAACCACACTCCTCTTTCCCTTGCTTGACTGCGGAGGCGATTGTCCCCACCCCTTCGCACGAGGGGGCGAGCGAGTCGAGATTGCACGACAAGAGGAGCGAAGGGTCCGCACTGCCGATGACCGTGGCATTCTCATCGAGCGCCCAAATGAACCCGCCACCCGCGACAGAGTCTTTCGTGACCATGAGAGAAAGAGCTGAGAGGCTGACATTTGCTGCGAGGCAACCGACAATCCCACCCTCGGGGCTGTGGATGGGGACTGCCACGGTATACTTCATCTCGCCAGTGGACTTAGACAGGTCGGGGCTCGTCATGGCGGAGCTCGCGCCTTGGTACATGACTTGCCTAAAGTAATGCCTGTCGGACAAGTTGCGCCCTTGGATAAGTCCTTTGCCTGCGACGTAATAATCTCCTTGTGCGGTGATGACCATAAGCATGGAGAACTTGTCAGCGTTGGTCGCGCCCTTATGCGCCAAATAGTCGGACATGGCCTCCCATTGCATGGATTGAACCTCAGGCCTCTGGGCGATCCAGCTGAGCTCGTCGGCGAGGTTGTTGAGGCTTCCGGAGACCTGCTCCGTCGTCTTCTTAGACAGTAGCAATTGTGTGGACTCCGTACTACTTTGCTGACGGTTTAGAATAATTTTGAAATTGACAGCCGTGGAAATGAGCATGACAGTCGCCACGGTAGGCACAACGACACACAGTATCTTTCTGCTTAGTTTCATCAGTGATAAGAAAAAAATCGGTTCTGTTGGCACAACTCGTCACCCCAAAGACGGGGGCTCAGGTTCGAGCTGTGGTTTGCTAATACGCATTAGCGAAGGGAATGTTTTATTTTAAAAAAATCTCGCGAATATTCTTAAGCCGAACATCGCAGAACAGACGGGCGAAACAACTGAAGGTTAAAAAAAGCGAACAAACGGCGATAGGCAAAGGCGTCGGGACGGGCTCGGCATTCCGGGAAAAGGCATATCTTTGCCCATAGGCACGGGGGGCTTGCGCGAGCCTCATCACATCCTGAAAGGGGTTTGCCGCCGACAGACGGCAAGCGGACAGCCACACCCGTAGAGAAAAAGACGCGTGCAAACGGCTTACGGGCGGGGGGGCTCATTATTCATATACGTGTATCACGGAGTGCCCATAAGAATAATTGCGAAATCTTGTTCAGGTTTACCGTCGCCCGTCAGCGACTTAGGAATGGCGTCTTGCAACATCCTGAGCCAGATTGACATAGTCGGTGCAGACATCGGATTATACTCATTGCTTGACAGGCATCTCCCGAGATTGACGGCACTGATAACAGGAGGAAGATAAAAGTCGGCGCATCGGCGTCATTGAGAATCATCATCCCCCCCCCACCTATTGCGAAGCCCAATAAAAAATAGAAAAATGAAAACGGCAGCACTGGCGACTATAATGGCCATAAGCTCGGCATTAACGCTCGGCACCGCAGAAGCTCAAAGCAAACTAAGCGAAGCCGAGATGAACGAATTGGGCGAGGCAATGGAGCAGTCGGACAACGGGAAAGCGGACAAGGCGGTGAAGACTCTGACCCGCCTTGCCGAGGCGCACCCGCAAGAGAACGCCATACGCTACGAACTGGGTTACGCGCTGCTAAAAGACTATAAGTACGCGGACGCGGCAGCCACATTTCACGCCCTGCGAGACGTCGACGGGATGAGCGAAATGGCGTACCAGATGGAAGGCAACGCGCTGGACATGGCCGGCAGGCGTGGAGATGCCGTAAGAACGTATAAAGAGGGCCTCATGAGGCACCCGTCATCCGGGAGGCTGCTAATGGAGCTGGGGACGATACGCATGCAAGAAGAGGATTATGACGGCGCACTGGCCCTATACGAGCGCGGCATTGAAGCGGACCCAGAATTCAGCTCGAATTATTACAGGGCGGCATGGCTGCTATTCTGCAGCGACACGCCGGAGGATGGCATAGCATACGGCGAGACCTATATAATAATGGCGAAGACGGGCGACCGAGTGGCTGAGATGAGCGAGATGACATATTACGCATACGCTACCGCCCTGCGGAAAGCCGCCATGGCGGGCGACCCGATGGCAGAGGCGGCCCAAAACAGCGGATACACGGCAGAAGACGGCGACCACCCCACCCTGCGAGCCATAAGCGCCGCCAAAAGGGCGCGCCTGGAAAGAGAGGCAGGGAACGAAACGGAAGAGAGGCTGCGGAACTTTGAACGAATGGTGCTTGAAGCCGGGCACTGGGACGCCTATTGCCGATGGCTGACATACAAGGGGAACAAAGAGGAATTCAACGGATGGCTGAGCCTGCACGAGGACGACATGGAGAACTTCGCACTATGGATAGACAAACATGGCGACAGAATAAAAGCAGGAGAAACGGTCACAGATGAAGATTGACTTGAGCCGTGAAAGGGTTATATTTGCCGAACCAAAAATACAAAAGCGAAATGAGCAAAATACTTGTCACTGGCGGCACGGGCTTCATCGGGTCGCACACGGTGGTCGAGCTTCAGGAGGCTGGCTACGGGGTAATAATAGTCGACAACCTCTCGAACTCGAAAGCTGAGACTGTTGACAACATAGAGAAGATAACGGGCGTGCGCCCGGAGTTCGAGAACTTCGACCTCTCGGACCGCGGGGCGGTGTTGAACTTCTTCCTCCGCCACAAGGGCGAGATAAACGCCGTCATACACTTCGCGGCGTTCAAGGCGGTGGGCGAGAGCGTCCATAAGCCCCTTGAGTATTACAGGAACAACGTCAACAGCCTGATGAACATACTTGAGGGCATGAAATACACGGGCGTCGCCAACCTCGTGTTCTCGTCATCATGCACCGTATACGGCCAGCCGGACAAGTTGCCCGTGACGGAAGGCACCCCCCGCAAACCCGCCGAGAGCCCTTATGGCAACACGAAGACCGTGAACGAGGACATCATACGCGACTTCTGCCACGAGGAGAAACAAATAAACGGATTGGCGCTGAGGTATTTCAACCCGATAGGCGCACACCCGTCATCGCTCATAGGCGAGAGCCCCGTGGGCATCCCTAACAACCTGGTTCCTTACATCACACAGACCGCGGCCGGCCTCCGCAAGGAACTCAGCATCTTCGGCGACGACTATGACACGCCGGACGGCACACCGATCCGCGACTATATAGACGTGGTGGACCTCTCGAAAGCCCACGTAGTAGCCATCAAGAGACTGTTGGAGGGCAAGAACAAGAGCAACTACGAGTATTTCAACATTGGCACCGGCAAGGGACTCAGCGTGTTGGAGCTCGTGAACGCATTCAAGAAAGCGACAGGAGTGGCACTGCCATACAAGATTGTGGGGCGCAGGGCCGGCGACATCGTCAAGATATGGGCAGACACCACACTCGCCAACACAGAGCTCGGATGGAAAGCTGAGGTGCCCATAGAGCAGACCTTGCTGAACGCATGGAACTGGGAGAAAAGGTGCAGGGGCATAAAATAGCCGCCCCAAAAAAATATCTCTGAACAAAAAAGCCGCGCCACGCCCCGTCTCTCACGGAAGCGTGGCGCGGCCTCGTTATAAGAGATCACCGCCTGCGTCCGAAATCGGCGCCAAGCCGCAACACGAAAGAGTTGCAGTCAAGACCGTAAGAGTCACAGAAACAGCCATACACATCCTCATAATAGCCGTCATAATAGCCAGACAGGGCCTCGTAGCCGATGGAGACGTTGAACCTCCTGACCCTCACCCCCGCGGTGAAAGAGAAATAGGCCCCCGTATAGGCATAGTCGTAAGCGGCATTGAAAAAACCGCCAAGCCTGACATCAAGGAAAGGAGACACCTTACGCGCAAGAATGTCATATCTGAAAGCGGAATAGACGGGGATGATGACGTCAAAGTCCTCAACAAGGTCGTCGCCCGCCTGGAACATTACCCCGAGTCCGCCTCCGACAAAAATCTTAGGGTTGAACTGAAAACCGTGAGTTGTAAGAAACCCAACCTTATTGAAATCGTCATAACAATCGAACTCGTCAACAAGTCGCCCAACCATCACATTAGCGTCAACAAACCCACGGTAGCCGCGGGAAGGGCATCCCAAGAAGTCGGCGTCGGAAGATGATTTTGAGGAAGACGCATCGGGAGATGGTAACGCAGAAGAATCCTTAATAATCTTCTCGATGTCAGACATCTCAAAGACAAAAATGTCGCCATAGCCATTAACGAGCCTGACCATGTCAGGACGGGCCTCGACGACAATGCCGTGAATCACAGAACCGTTTTTCAGATAGACGACATCCTGATCGGCCTGCTGCGCACAAGCGGCACGGGCCACGGCCAGAAAGCCAAAAAGCAACAGAAAAAACCTTGACATCATAAAGGCTGCACTACTAACAGGTTAAGGACCGCAACCGCATGGCACTCACACCGTAAGCCGACGGCGAGCAAGAAAGCGCAATGCGGAGATTGCTGACAGACAAATTAATATATATATTCGCAAAGCTATAAATAATTACCATATGGCAATAATAGCAAACCCGACATACGACGAAGTGTTCAAATACTTGATGGCGGACGAGCGCGTGAGCCGCGTCATCATAGGCTGCCTGCTTGACAAGAAGATAAAACGCGTAAAGCAGAGAAATAACGACGTGCTGAGAGCCGGATATAGCGACTTGCACCTGCTGCGCCTCGACTTCAACGCCGAAGTGGTTCAAGAAAGCGGCGAGACTGTGGAGGTGTGCATAGAGCTGCAAAGAGCCCAGGAGGCCGACGAGGTCATGCGCTTCCGCAAATACCTGGCTACGCAATATGCCGACGAGACAAATAAAGACGAGGCCGGCAAGCCCCTTCACATAGTCACGATATACCTGCTTGGGCACACGATAAGCACGGAGCACAAAGAGGCTGTGCTGAGGATAAACCACGTCGTGCGTAAGAACGACGGTATGGAGATCTCGACCAAGTCATCGATAGATTTTATAAGCGCACTGACCAATGACATGATAGTGGTGCAGATACCATACGTCAAAGCGAAGCATGACACATTGCTCGACAAGATTTTGAGCGTGTTCAAGGAAGCCCCGCGGCGGACGAGCGCAAAGACGTTTGACTACCACGACAACCCAGACGAGCAGGACGTGGAAATGGTAAATCTGCTCAGAGTGCTGGAAAAAGCGGCGGCGGACCCCAAGCTGATACGGCTGATGGACATGGAGGACGAGCTGGAGCATTTTGTGAAAGCTAAAGAGGAAGAAGCCGAGGAGGCAAGGAAACAAATTGCCGCCGCCAAAGAAAAGATAACGGAGGCTGGAGAGAGAATTGCCAAGGCGGACGAGATGATCGCGCAGGCGAACAAGAAATCAGCAAGAGCGGACGAGATGATCGCAAAGGCGGACGAGATATTCGCCAAGGCAGACGAGATGATCGCAAAGGCGGACGAGATATTCGCAAAGGCTGAGAAAATGATTGCAAGCGCAATAGCCATTGAAGCGGAGCATGAGAGAGTCTCCGCAGAGCATGAAAAAATGATAGCAGAGATGGCTCAATTGAAAGCTCTGGTGAAAAAACACGGATTGGGAGAGTGACAAGGCCACACAATAAAATGCAGGCGCCCCGAAAGCCGAAACAGCTTTCGGGGCGCCTCTAAGTTTTACCGCGTTTTAGTCGTTAAGCGTAACGATGGACTCGGCTCCGTTTGGAAGCGAAACCTTCACAGTCACCCTGCCGGCACCGCCAGTACCTCTGATAATGATCTGAGCGTTGCCCATAAAACTATCGATGGTGGCGGACATCCCGTTGCCGCCCGGCTCCGGTCTCTCTTGAGCTTTGAAGCCCGGGTCTCCATTGCCCCACCCGAGGATTTCCGCCGGGCCGGCCACCTTCACCATGAGCTTCTCGCAAGCATCGGGGACGAAACGACCTTTCTTGTCGAGGAGTGACGCATCGATGACCACGCATTGCTGAGAACCGTTGATAGTATTTTTGCTCTGACAGAGACTAATGCTCGAAGCTCGGCCGGTGGTCTCGACCTTGACCGTCTTTACCCGTTTGCCACCCTTGAAGCCTCGGGCCTCAAGTCTGCCGGGCTTATAGGTGGTTTTCCAGACGAGGTGCCCGTCCTTTTCCATTTTTTGCCTGCCGAGGCTCTTTCCATCTTGAAAGAGCTCGACCTCGTCCATGTTGGAGTAGCACCAGACCTCGACGCTTTGCCCCTCCTTGCCTTTAAGGTTCCAATGAGGGAAGATGTGCAGAACCGGCTCCTCTGTCCATGCGGACTTAAGGTAGAAGGCCTCGTCTTTGGGGAAGCCGCAATAGTCAAGTATTCCGAACTGCGAGCCTGTGGCAGGCCACTTCATGGGATTGGGCTCGCCTCGATAGTCGAATCCTGTCCAATAGAAAAGCCCGGCGGCCCACCCGTTGTCGCGGTAGAACTTCCAGCCGCGGGCTATGACGTTCTTCTCATGCCCCTCACGGCTCTCGCCCTCCATGTTTATGCTCTTCATCCAGCCGCGGAGCGAGTCGGTCTCATAGACATTGCGTGTGCCGCAAGCGCTTGTCTCCTCAGTGCCGACCACAACCCAATCGGGATAAGTCTTGTGCCGGTTGTACACATCGTTTTGGACGATATAGTTATAACCGTGAATGTCAACCTGTTTCGTAAGACCGAACCCGCCAGAGTTTCCGTAGGTGTAGAGCCTGGTGTCATCGATCTTCCTTGCAAAGTCGATCATAGTGCGGGCAATCTTCTCGCCCTTGACATCGCTCTCAATCCACCACTCCTCATTGCCGATGCTCCAAAGGATCACGGAAGGGTGATTCCTGTCACGCTCAATCATCCTCTTAAGAAGGTCGAGATGCTCATTGTTAACGCCCATAAGCCTGTTCTCGTCAATTATGAGCATGCCGAGAGAGTCGCAAACATCGAGCATGGCGGGTGTACCCGGATTATGCGAGAGACGGATGGCATTCATGCCCATCTCCTTGAGCTTATTGACCTTATAAACCCATAGGTCTTTAAGGAGCGCAGTGCCGACCCCCGCATGGTCGAGATGAAGGTCGGCGCCGACAAGTTCAAGAGGCTTACCATTGAGCTTAAAGCCATCAGTCGTGTCCCATTCCAAAGAGCGGAGGCCCACCTTGGTCTCGACGGCGTCTTTGATCTGGCCATTAACAGCCAGTGTGGTTCGGAGAGTATAGAGGTAGGGGGAATCGACACTCCAAAGGCGCGGGTTGGCGACATTGAGAACGCCAGAGCCTCTCGCGACGACGTTGCCTTCGGCATCAACAAGTGAGTTCTCCACGGCATCGGTGGCTTTGACGTCGACAACAAGCCGGCCGTCGCCCCACTTGGCGAAGACGTCGTCAATATGGTGAACCCTGTCGCGCTTTACAAGCCAGACGTCGCGGTAGATGCCGGCACCCTCATAGTACCAGCCCTCCTCGGTCGATGCGTCGCAGCGCACTGTAATGACATTGTCGCCGCCGTAGTTCAGATATTCGGCCAGATTGTAGACCTGGCGCGCATAGCCGCTGACCTCATGCCCGAGGTAGAAGCCGTTGCAGAAGACTTGCGCGTCACGGAAAACGCCTTCGAACTGTACATATATGTCACGTCCCTCATCTTCTTTGGGGATGGTGAAATGGTGCCTGTACCATCCAATGTTGTTTTGAGGATAGCGCCACCCTACTTGCTTATAGCCATGGGAGTGGCTCGCCTCGGCCGCAAAGGGGAGGTCAACGACCCAGTCGTGCGGGAGCGTGACCCGCTGCCAGGCGGAGTCGTTGAACGCCGGGTTGGCCGGACCTTGGTTTTGTCCGACAGCCTTGGTAAGATAGGTGAAGTATTCCGTGCCGTGCGAGAAATCGCGCTCCATGGACGCCGCGTCGCCAAGGGAGAACGTCCAATCGTCATTAATGAGATGGGTCTCTCGCTGCGCCAAAGCGGGCGTCAGGCAGGCAGAAAGAGCCAGAATGGTGTAAAGTGTTGTCCTCATTTTTCCGCATTGTAATTTATTGACGCAAATTTAACAATGGCGGGAGTGCGTAAGGGTATCGGAATGTTAACAAGACAAGTCGTTCCGCGTGTGCGATGAACACAATTTAAAGAAAAGGAAAGGCGCCGAACCCCGCAACACCCGTAACGGGTTTACTTTCCCATCTTCATAATCCTCACGGCGGAAGACATGAAAGCGTTGAGCTCGGGGCAGTCGGACTTAAGTATGTCGTCTTGCGTGCCCTCCCACTTCTTATGCCCGGACTCGATGAAGACGATGTGCTCACCGATCGTGAAGACAGAGTTCATGTCGTGAGTGTTGATGATTGTGGTGATGCCGGACTCGTGCGTGATCTCTGATATTAGCGAGTCGATGACTCCGCTGGTGACGGGGTCAAGCCCCGAGTTGGGCTCATCGCAGAAAAGGTATCTCGGCTCTTGGACGATCGCCCTGGCTATGGCGACTCGCTTTTGCATGCCCCCAGAGATCTGCGCTGGGAAGAGGCTGTCGGCAGTCGCCTCGAGATTGACTCGCCTAAGACACTCTTTAGCCCTCTTGTCTCGTTCGGCGGCAGTGAGATTTGAGAACATGTCGAGCGGGAAGCGCACATTCTCAAGCACCGTCATATAGTCGAAAAGAGCCGAACCTTGGAAGATCATGCCGATCTCCTGTCTCAGCTTGAGCCGTTCGCGCCGTCCCATGCGCGTGGTGTCGCGCCCGTCATAGAGAATGGCTCCGAGCTCGACCTCGTAAAGACCCACGAGGCTCTTGAGGAGCACAGTCTTGCCCGAGCCGCTCTTGCCTATGATAAGGTTTGTCTTGCCATCCTCAAAAGTGGAGGAGACCCCGTGCATGACAGTGCGGCCGTTGAAAGTCTTGAATATGTCTTTCGCCTCAATCACAATAATTTGCCAATTATAGTTCCCGACAGCCGAGTCCTGCTACGTCAGCATGAGCTGAGTGACCAGCAGGTTGACCATAAGGATGGAGATGCAGCTGACGACGACGCTCTTGGTTGAAGCCCTGCCGACATCGAGAGCGCCGCCACTGACATTGTAGCCGAAAAAGGAAGAGACGCTGGCTATGATGAAAGCGAAGAGCGTGCTCTTGAACAGCGAGTAGAAAATGTAGAAAGACTTGAAGGTGAAGTGGAGGCCGTATACGAAGTCGTCAGACGGGACCATGCCGGTGGCTAAGCCGGAGACCCAACCGCCCACGATGCCAATGCACATGGAATAGCAGACGAGCAGGGGGACGGAGATGACCATGGCGAGGACCTTGGGCGCGGCGAGAAAGGCCGCCGAGTTGATGCCCATGATGTCGAGGGCGTCAATCTGCTCAGTAATCCGCATAGTGCCAATCTCGGACGAGATGTTGCTGCCGACCTTTCCGGCCAGGATGAGGCAAACGATGGTGGACGAGAACTCGAGCACTATGGTCTCGCGGCTGGCGTAGCCTATGGTGTAGGTCGGGATGAAGGGGTTGTCGAGATTGTTCGCCATCTGGATGGTGACGACGGCCCCGACGAAGAAAGAAATGAGCGTCACGATGCCGAGCGAGTCGACCCCGAGTTTGTATATCTCCTGGAGAGTGCGCTGGCCGAATACGCTCCATTTCTCCGGCTTGGACAAGACTTGCCACATGAAGCGGCAATAACGTCCCAGGAGGTCGAAAGCCTGCCCAATGATCATGCCTTGGCCCCCTCGGCGGGACGCGGCCCCTGCTCAATGGCGCGGATGGAGGCCATGACGGGTTCAGACAATAGCTCGGGCGCCCCGGACTTGCTACTGGCCACCTGGTAGGGTCGGAGACCGAAGATGGATAGGACGGCAATCATGTGGTCCATGAGCTGTGATATGATGGCCTCGTGCTCGGGCCAGACCTTGGTCTTGGTGAAGCAGTAGAGCTCGACGGGCATGCCGTATTGTGTGGGCTGGAGGTATCGCACCATGAGATTCATGCGGATGGAGTCGTCGGGGTCGTGTATCTGCGGATTGCGCAGCAGATAGGCGTACATGTATTCGCGGAAGAGCGTCAGGTTGGTGAGTTGATCCTGATAACCCGCGTCATTGTTCTTTCGGCGTTCGAAGAAGTTGAAGAGCTCGGGCATCCGCGCGAAATGCGTCTCTTCGTCGGGCGTGACGAAACGCACCGTGTCCATGTCGATGCACAAAGAGCGGTTGAGCCTGCGCCCGGCGCTCTCGCTCATGCCCTTCCAGTTGGTGAAAGAGTCGGATAGCAGAGTCGAGGGCGGGACGGTTGTTATCGTGTTGTCCCAGTTTCGGATCTTGACGGTGTTGAGGTTCATCTCGATGACGACGCCGTTGGCCGAGGCCTTTGGCACGACGATCCAGTCACCCACGGCCACCATATTGTTGGCAGAGAGCTGAATGCCCGAGACGAGGCTCTGGATGGTCTCCTTGAAGACGAGAGACATGATGGCAGCCGACGCGCCGAGGCCCGCAAGGAGTGTTGACGGGTTCTTATTGATGATGACGGAGATCATAATGATGACCATCAGTATGAAAATGACGTAGGAGGAGAGCTGCTTGATGCTCTTGAGCGACTGCACCTTCGGATATTTGAACGCGATGAAGTCGAAGAGCGAGTCGATGATCGCCAAGACGAAGCGGCCCCACATGAGCGTCATGTAGAGGTAGACGAAGCGTCCGTAGACGACGTAGAGGAGGTTGTCGTCGCCCGTCTTCATGGCAAGCATGAAAGCGGTGAGCGAGGAGATGGACGGTATGTAAGCCGCCCGGGTGAGCACCTTGGTGTTAAGCAAATAGTCATCCCATTCGACCTTGGTCCGCTTGACGATGGAGCCCACCACCCTCAGGAAAATGAACTTCGACATGTAGAAAATGCCGATGGATATGATTGACGAAATGACAATCATTATGAGAGTGGAGACCATGCCTGACGCATTATCCACTCCACACGCATGCAAAATCCAGTTGGCGAAATCCACGAACGCCCCGTGCGTGTTGGGGACGTTTTGAACGATGCCTGGCGCCATGTTGCTAACCTCGTTACTCATCTGCTTGTACTATCGTTTTCTTTTGACATCATCACCATGCCGCGCCTCCCCACCCTATGGGGTGCTAATGACCTCCATGGTGCAGTTGATCACTCCGGCCTGAATCATGCCGAGCTTCTCGGCCGCGGCACGGCTCACGTCAACAATGCGTCCCGCCTTGAACGGGCCTCGGTCGTTAATGCGCACATCGACGCTTTTGCCGTTGGCGGTGTTGGTAACCCTGACCACGGAGCCGAACGGGAGTGTCTGGTGCGCGCCCGTCATCTTTCTCTTGTCATACTTCTCGCCGCTGGCGGTGGCCCTGCCGTGGAACTTGTCAGCATAATAAGAGGCCTGCCCCTTTTCGACCTTGCCGGTCGTCTTTTTCGCTGAAGAAGAGGAGGACGATGACGAGCCGCCGGTCTTGCCTTTCGTCTGGTTAGAGACTTTAGACGTCGAGGTCTTGCCTTTCGTTGACGTGGAGAGGTGGGTTGACCCTTTGGGCGTGATTTTGCCTCCCGAGCAGCCGCCCATGGAGGCGAGAGCCGCGGCCGCAGTCAGAGCCCAAAGTAAAGATGTGAGCCTGTTCTTGAACTTCAGTGACATCTGGGGAAACTTTACGTGGTGACTCAAAAAGGCCATATCACTCTACAGGGTGTTCATTTTGCAAATGTACTTGCCTACGATGTCGAACTCGATGTTCACCACCCCGCCCTCGGCGAGCTGTCCGAAGTTGGTGTGATCATGGGTGTAAGGGATTATGGCAACGGAGAAACCGTCCGCCTCGCTGTCGACCACCGTGAGGCTGACCCCGTTGACGCACACCGAGCCTTTCTCGACGGTAAAGTAGCCCTGCTTGGCCTTGGCGGCTGGCACGTCGTACTTGAAATAGTACCTCCAGCTGCCGTCGTCCTCCACGACCTTGACGCACTTAGCTGTGGCGTCGACATGGCCTTGGACGATGTGCCCGTCGAGCCTGCCGTTCATGACCATGCTGCGCTCGACGTTAACCTTGTCTCCGACCTTGAGCAGCCCGAGGTTCGAACGTTGCAGGGTCTCGGCCATGGCCGTCACGGTGTATTCGCCGCCATCAATGGCCACGACGGTGAGGCAAACGCCGTTGTGCGCCACGCTTTGGTCAATTTTCAGTTCACCTGAGAAAGCGCAACTGAGGGTAAGGTGCACATTGCCACCTTCTTTGCGGACGCCGGTCACAACAGCCGAGTCCTCCACTATGCCAGAAAACATTACGTATGGGTCAGAATGAAAATAAAAAACACAGGCGCACGGCGCACAGCCCGCACGCGGCGCAAATATACTTAACTTTTCGGTTCTTACGCCATTATGGCCACCAGAGGAGGGCGACGACGCGGAAGGCCCGCGTTGCCCACGGGCCGGAGGGCGAGGCGTGTCGAACGTCAGTATTTCCCTTAAAAGACCGCATAAGAGCGGCTCGCTGTGGCTAAAAAGCGAGTGGCGGATGACACACCGCGGAAAAAAATCGTACTTTTGGAAAAAATCATACCAAAGAGAGACACATACATCAATTATTATGGACAATAATAGCATTGATTGGGGCAAACTCGGCTTCGGCTACATGAAGTCGGACTATAACGTGCGCTGTTATTACCGCGACGGGAAATGGGGCGAGATAGAGGTGTCGAGCGACGAGAACATCTCCATCCACATGGCATCCACCTGTCTTCACTACGGGCAGGAGGGATTCGAGGGCATGAAGGCCTTCCGCGGCAAGGACGGGCGCATCAGGGTGTTCCGCATGGACGAGAACGCCAAGAGGCTTCAGCGCACGAGCGACGGCGTCATGATGGCCAAGCTCCCGGTAGAGAAGTTCGAGGAGGCTGTCCGCAAGGTAGTGATGCTCAACGAGCGATTCGTCCCGCCATATGAGAGCGGCTGCTCGCTTTACATCCGCCCGCTCTTGATAGGCATCTCGCCCCGCATAGGCGTTGGCGCCTCGTCCGAATACCTGTTCCTGATCTTTGTCCAGCCCGTCGGCCCATATTTCAAAGACGGGTTCAAGGCCACGCCGGTTGTCATCCTCCGCGGCTACGACCGCGCCGCGCCCCTTGGCACAGGCACCATAAAGGTTGGCGGCAACTACGCGGCCAGCCTCGTGCCAGGCGACATGGGTCACAAGATGGGCTACTCGGCAGTGCTGTATCTCGACGCTAAGCAGAAGAAGTACGTCGACGAGTGCGGCCCCGCCAACTTCTTCGGCATCAAGGACGGCAAATACATCACCCCGAAGTCGACATCCATACTTCCTTCCATAACGAACATGAGCCTCCAACAGCTGGCCACCGACATGGGGCTGACCGTGGAGAGGCGCCAGATACCCGAGGAGGAGCTCGCCACATTCGAGGAGGCGGCGGAGTGCGGCACGGCGGCCGTCATCAGCCCGATATCCAAGATTGACGACCTGGACATGAAGAAGACCTACGAGTATTGCAAAGACGGCAAGCCCGGCCCCGTATGCACGGAGCTTTACCACAAGCTGCGCGCCATACAGTATGGCGATGAGCCGGACAAGTACGGTTGGGTCAAGATAATAGAGTAAAGCGGCACGACCGCTACGACCAACGCGGAGGCGCACGGGACACACACCGCGCGCCTCCGCTCTTTTTGTTTTTATGGTTGCGGCTGGCCCAGAAGCCCGACCGCGACGAGCCTGGCGAAGCGTAAGCGCAACCACGAGACTCGCAGGACGATATTTGTAAAAAAAAAACACTATTTTTGCGCGAAGGTGCCGAGGCGCCATAGATCACCTACAGAAGACAATGCGGAAAGTGGTAGTCACCGGCATGGGCATATGGTCATGCCTCGGCACCGACATAGACACCGTAAGCCGGTCGCTGCGCGACGGGAAAAGCGGCATAGGCGTGCGCCCCGAACGCATAGGCTACGGCTACCGCTCAGCACTCAGCGGTATAGTGCCCGAAGCCGTGGTAACGAAACAGATGGTGCGCGACAGGCACGTGAGGGCGGGCATGCCCGAGGAGGCTCAATACGCCTACATGGCCAGCGCCCAGGCCTTAAGCCAGGCCGGCATGGACCCCGCCTACATGGCCGAGAATGAGGTCGGTTGCATATTTGGCAACGACTCGTCGGCCAAGCCAGTCATAGAGGCGGCAAAGCTGATGGACGAGAAGCACGACTCGGCCTTGCTGGGTTACGGCACCGTGTTCCAAGCCATGAACTCGACCGTGACGATGAACATATCGACCATCTTCGGGTTGCGAGGAATCAACTTCACCGTGAGCGCCGCATGCGCATCCGGCAGCCACTCCATAGGCCTGGCCTGGATGATGATACGCGACGGGTTGCAAGACGCCGTCCTCTGCGGCGGAGCCCAGGAGACTAACTATTACTCAGTCATTTCTTTTGACGCCCTGTCGGCCTTCTCAGTCCGGATGGACGCCCCCGAGCGCGCAAGCCGCCCGTTTGACAGGGATCGCGACGGCCTCGTGCCAAGCGGCGGAGCCGCCGCCCTGATGCTCGAAGACTATGACCACGCCGTGGCCCGCGGCGCGACCATCCTGGCCGAGATAAGCGGCTACGGCTTCTCGAGCAACGGGGGCGGGATGTCGCAACCGTCAGACAAGGGCAGCCTCGTGGCCATGAGCAGAGCGTTGCAGATGGCGGGCGTGGGAGTCGACGACGTGGACTACGTGAACGCTCACGCCACGAGCACCCCGCAAGGCGACGCCTGCGAAGCCAGGGCGCTCGGGCAACTATTTGGCAAGAGCCGCGCCCTCATATCGTCGACGAAAGGAATGACGGGACACGAGATGTGGATGGCAGGCGCATCGGAGGTGGTATACAGCATCCTGATGATGCATGGCGGCTTCGTAGCGCCGAACGTCAACTTTGAGAACCCTGATGAATACTCGGCAGGGCTGAACATCGCTCGTGAGGCGGTGGAGACGAGAGTGGACCGCGTGTTGAGCAACTCGTTCGGCTTCGGCGGCACAAACGCGGCGTTAGTGATTAACAAAATATAGTACTCAAAACAGAAAACGCGATAAACCCATGCAAAGAACCGACATAGAGGAGAAAGTAAAGAACTTCCTGCTTGACGAGCTCGAAGTTGACGAGGAGAACATCAGGGACGACGCCCGCCTGTACGACGACATGGGCATAGACAGCCTTGACCTCGTCGAGATCGTAGTGATCGTAGACAGGGAGTTCGGATTCAAGATAAACCCCGAGGAGATGAAAAACGTCTCCACGCTCCGCCAGTTCTGCGACTACATAGAGGCCAACACCACCAAGTAGAGACGGGGGGGTAATCGGCGGCAAACACTCCCAACGGCATGTCGGCTAAGCGCATAGTGATCATAGGCAGCGGGCTTGGGGGGCTGTCGTGTGGCGTCATATTGTCAAAAAACGGATATGACGTCACCGTGCTGGAGCAGGGTGCGCAGATAGGCGGCTGCCTGCAATGCTTCAGCCGCCGCGGAGCGAAGTTTGAGACCGGGATGCACTTCATAGGCAGCGCGCTGCCGGGCCAGACGATGCATAAGATGATTCGCTACCTCGGTCTTGGCGAAAACGTAAAGCTGTCAAGGCTTGACCCGGACGGGTATAACGTGATTTCGCTGGGCGACTCCGACATTTTCAGAATACCCAACGGGCGTGACGCCTTCATTGACCGCCTCTCGGGGATATTTCCGCAAGAGCGTGAGAACCTGGTGCGATATTTCGAAATGGTGGAGAGCGTGGCCGGGGCGTCTCAGCTCGTATCCGGCTCGGGCTCCGTGGCGAACTCGGTGGCGCAGGCGGAATATCAGCAGCGCAGCATAGACGACGTGTTGGGCAGCGTGACGCGAAACAGCCTGTTGGCCAAAGTGCTGGTGGGCGACATGCCCCTCTACGCCGCCGAACGGGGTCGTACGCCATTCGCCACACACGCATTCATTGCCGACTTCTATAACCAAAGCGCGTTCCGCATTGTGGGCGGAAGCGACATCGTGGCGCGACAGATGGCAAAGGCCATAACGGACAACGGTGGCAAAGTAAAGGCCGGATGCAAGGTTACCAAGATCTTGTGTGACGAGACGCGTGCCACGGGAGTCCAAATAAACGGCGACTACGTGGTGGAGGGCGACTACGTGATATCCGACACACACCCGGACATCACGCTCAGCCTTCTCGACACAAAAATGATCCGCCCCGCCTTCCGCCACCGCATAACGAGCCTGAGGCAGACAACCGGTTGCTTCGCGGTATACCTCCACTTCAAAGAAGGCATGGTGAAGTACATGAACCACAACCACTTCCACTACTTCACAGACAGAAACGACTCCGCTCCATGGGACTGCGAGATGTACACTCAGTCCGACTGGCCGCGCAACTACCTGTACATGCACTTCTGCGACGAGGAGCGTCCCTCGCACGCAAAGGCCGGCGTAATCCTGGCATACATGCGCATGGAGGAGGTGGACCGGTGGGTGGGCACGAGCGTCGGACAGCGCGGCACGGACTATGACGAGTTCAAGCGAATCAAAGCCGAGACCCTGCTGAGCCTGGCGGCAAAACAGCACCCCGAGCTTGCCAACGGCATAAAGCATTACTACACGTCCACCCCACTCACTTACGCCGACTACACGGGCTCCACAGGTGGCTCAATGTACGGGGTGGCCAAAGACGTCTCGCTGGGCGCTGGCGGACGAGTGCCGCACAAGACAAAAGTGCCCAACGTGTTCCAGACGGGGCAGAACATAAACTCGCACGGCATGCTCGGCGTGCTGGTCGGGGCGTTGGTGACCTGCCGCGAGTTGGTGCCCCAGGACACACTTAGCAGACAGATATGGGAAGCGCAGTGATAATAGGCGGCGGGCTCGGAGGCCTGTTCACGGGAGCCATATTGAGCCGCGAGGGCGTCAAAGTCACCGTGATAGAGAAAAACGCCACAATAGGCGGCGGGCTGCAGAGCTTCACCCGGGGCGGAGTGACATTCGACACCGGAATGCACATAGTAGGCGGGCTTGGCCCCGACGGCAACATACGCAAGATATGCCGCTACCTGGGCATAGAGGGCCAAATGGAGATACGCGACACCGGAAGCGAATGTAACGAGAGCGTATACATAGCCAAAGACGGGATAAGGTACGACCTGCGCAAAGGCCGCAACGGGTTCATCGACTCCATCTCGGCCCACTTCCCGGCCGAGCGGGAAAACATAGCGCGGTATACAGACGCCATGCTCGCCATGGCTGACTCCATAGACCTTTACAACATCCGCCCCTCACGGAGCCTGACGCCGGCAATACCGCCCGACGGACTGATGGCAGCGAACGACTTCATAGCGTCGCACACCCGGAACGAGAGGCTGCGTGGACTGCTTGCCTACATAGCCCCCCGCTACGGTGGCTTGGCGGGCGTGACACCGGCTTACGTGCATTGCCTGATAAACGTATTGTTCATCCGCGGCGGGAGCCGTTTCGTAGGCGGGAGCCACCGCTTCGCGGACCTGCTGAGGGGCGTGATAGAAAAGAGCGGCGGAAAAGTGACGACATCCGACGCCGCGACGCGCATAGAGACTGAAGATAGGCACATAACGGCAATTGCGACGCGGAAAGGCGAACGGCTGACAGCCGACTGGTACATCTCGTCCATCCACCCCTGCGCCCTGCTTAGCCTGATGGACGAGAAAGCCCTACCTAAAGCGTTCCGCACAAGGATAGGCGAGGCTGGGAACAGCTACTCGGCGTTCTCCGTGTTCATAAAGCTTAAAGAACACTCATTCAGATATATAGACCACCCGGAATATTACATCTCGAACGGCGGCGACGCATGGAGCATAGGCGACGGGTCTCCGGAGTGGCCCAAAGGCTTCCTGTTCATGACGCCGCCCGACGACACCCAGGGGGAGTGGGCGCGCCGCGCCCAGCTGACAGCCCCCATGCCATTTGCCGACACCGCAAAATGGGAAGGCACGACAAGCGGCAGACGAGGCGCTGAATATGAAGATTGGAAAAAAGAGATGACCCGACGCGTCTTGGAAAAAGCAGAGACCCTGCACCCGGGCCTCTCAGCCTCAATCGAGGCGGCATGGGCGGCCTCGCCCCTGACCATACGCGACTACTACGGGGCGAAAGACGGCACGATGTACGGCTTCGTCAAAGACTGCCGCAACATGGCCGCCACCCAGCTGCCCGTGGCCACAAAGATAGACAACCTTCTGCTGACGGGCCAATGCGTGAACCTCCACGGATTCTGCGGCGTGCCGCTCACGGCTATAAGCACGGCAGAGGCCATATTGGGACGCAACGCGGTGACAGACAAGATAAACGGCTCGGCCCGGCGTCAGTCAAACCAATGCTGAAGCATAATATTGTCGGCGTTCTTGCTTGAGAGGATGCGAATGAACTCCTTGACGGACTTCTTGACATACTTGCCGCGGAGGATGTGGAAACAGCCCTCGATGTTGTTGCCTGACACGTCAATAGGCACGCAGACGAGCCCTGACTGCGCAGTGACGGCGGCCCTACTGAGAACCGTGGCGAAATGGCTGTTGCGCACGATGTCGGTAATGGTGTTGACCTCGTTGATCTCCAGACGGATGTCGAACGCGTAGCCCTTATCGTCTATCAGCATCTCGAAAAGGTTCCTCGCCTGCATGCCTCTGGTGGGCATGGCGTATTTGAGAGCCTGCATGCGAGTCAGCGAAATCTGGCATCCGGACAGCTCGGCCGCCAAAGGGTGGGACTCGGACAAGAAGACGCACAGCTTATTGTCAAAAAGGACGTGGCTCTCGACATTGTCAA
This sequence comes from Bacteroidales bacterium, assembly GCA_004552385.1. Taxonomy (GTDB): domain Bacteria; phylum Bacteroidota; class Bacteroidia; order Bacteroidales; family Marinilabiliaceae; genus W3P20-009. Next base: position 19,956 of record SFOL01000008.1, read on the forward strand.
ATAGCTCATGCGGCTTATAAGAGAGTGCGAAGTCGACTTCCTGCCGTTGCAGCATGCCCATAAGCTCCTCCATGGTCTTAAAGCGCGCATTGAGGTGTATGTTCGGGTGGCGGCTCGTGAAGTCGAGCATAGTCTCGCGGAGGATGGTGCCAAACGAATGGGTGCACCCAATGTTAAGCTCGCCCTCGTCAAGGTTCTGTACATCCGCGATGCGGTCTACGCACTGCTGAGCCTGCTGCAGCGTCTTGCGGGCGTCGGAGAGGAAATAACGTCCCTCCTCGGTCAGCGTGACGCTGTGGCTGTCGCGGACCAGGAGCGAGCACCTGAGCTCATCCTCGAGCGAGCGGATCTGCTGCGAGAGCGTGCTCTGGCTGACGAAAAGCTCCCTCGCCGCCTCTGTGAAATTGAGCAGTTCGCCGACCTTGACGAAATATCTGAGTTGCCTGAGTTCCAATTTAGCCCTTAAAATGTTTGGTGCGAAAGTAAACTATATTTTTGACACTTAAGCATCACTTCTTCGGGTCGCGCGTGACATCAAAAGAGTACTTCTTGAAAATGAAAATAGGCACTGTGACCCCGATCACCATAAGCATGATGGCGCAAAGCGCTGTAAGACCATTATAAGCGAGGACGTAAAGCCAATGCATGAACTGCTGCTCGTCGACGGTCTGGAGGCACTTGACGATGGCCTGGACAGTCCGGTAGGCGTACATACCCGGAATCATAGGCAACAGGGATGGGAACGAGAACGTCTCGGCCGGGCAACGTACGACGCGCGCGGCGGGGATGGCCAAAAAGCCAATAGACAAGGCCGCGAACAGGCACGCCATGCTGATGGGCATACCGCCCAGGTTCATAAGGCAATAACGTATGCTGTGGCCCACGGCGGCGAGAATGGCCACGGCCGGGTAGGCCATGCGGGGCGGGTTGCTGATGCTCATGAAGCCTATGCCGGCAAGAGCGGCGAAAGCCCCGTCAAGAATAATATCGACTGCGATCATCTTTACAAGATTCTACGGCAAGGGTCACAACATGCCAATCCGCATGACGAGAAGCCCCAAAATGAAGCCCGCCGAGAGGCACACCGTAAGCACCGACGCGTTCGTCAGACGGCTGAGGAAACAGAGATTGTGACCGTAAATGAGGTCAGATATGGAATTGATGAAAGGAATGCCGGGCACGAGGTAAAGCACGCTGGTGCCAAGAGCCACCTCGGGCGTGGAGCCGAGACGAAAGACGAAGCACGAGCACCCTATGATGGTGGCGCAAAACGCTGAGATGACAAAGACCCCGCGCGCGTCCATCTTAAGATCCAAGAGGCATATCTTGGCGCAATAGCCGACAGCCGTTGCCAAGAAGACGACAAGCATAGCCCAAAGGTCTCCGCCGAAAAGGTAGCAGAACGACATGTTGGCAAGGCTGGTCAGGACAAGCACCATCCACACGTTGGCGTGCGGCTTGCTGACAATCTCGTCAAACGCAGCACGGGCGTCGGCCACGGTCATGTCTTTATCTATGACCTGCCAGCTCATGCGGCTCAAAGACGAGTTCCGCAAGAAACTGATAGGCCTGTGGCGCGACCGCCCGACGACGCTATACGTGTGGCGCGTGGCGCGGTCGGTGACCGTCATGATGATATGGCGGCTGAAGATCGCTATGTCAGCCCAAGCCCCGAAATGATCAGCCATACGTCCGACGTTAGCCTCGACCCTTGCCGACGTGGCGCCAACCGCGAGTAGCTCAGACGCGTAATCGGACAAGAAGAGCGCAAGCTCTTTGAGCCTCGCGTGGATTTGTGACACCTGCTCGGCCGTTTCGGTGGCCGCTCCCATGCACTGCTCCATCGCGGCCCTATGCTTTTCGGTTGCGGCGCTCGGCCAGTCGCGAGAGGGCGTAGAGGAAAGCCACACCGATCACCACACCAAGAATCATCATAGAGTCGAAACTGTCAGAGGGCATCACTGCCGCTGTGATTTCCATCAGAGTCGCATTTGTCATAAGAAGTCTGTTTTTTTACCGAGCGCAAAAGTACGCCTCGGCGTAACACAACGGAAACTCTGGTAATTGTTTGTTTCGATAATGGCTATTCATGTTGAGCAATACACAAGCGGGGAATGAAGTCATTAATTATAAACAAAACTTACAATGGCGCGCCTAATGGTAAAAACAATTAAATGCGGGATAGAAAAACAGTTCTGCCGTTTTGGGGAACTCAAGAACCATAATAATAGCAACATATCATAAAATACTAAACCTTAATGGTTTACAATGCGCCACAAGCGGGACGGACATCCATATTTAACTAAATGGTTAAGTACCTCACTTAAGGTTGACATTCACTAAAGCGCATAGCAATGATTGATGAAACTGAAAACGTCTAATAAAAAAGCCGATAGCTGTCATGCGCTCGGGCTAAGCGCCTATTGGCAAATTCGGGATAAATCAGCCGCGGCAATCAGATGCGGCGCTGACGCGGCTGCTTATCGCGCCTGACGTTCGGCTCGTTGGCGTCTCATGATTTTGGGCGAAAGGCGCGGCTCGCGTCGTGGAGGTAACCACAGAAACCGACTTGCCCCGGCAGTCATACCTGATCAAGGTAGACTGCCGGGGCAAGCCGTAGCCCGTAGGAGAGTCGAACTCCTCTTTAGAGAATGAAAATCTCTCGTCCTAACCGATAGACGAACGGGCCATGATATGTACGGGTCTTAAGCTCTTCGCAAATATCGACCCTTGTTTTCCCCCACAAATTATCAAAAGGAGCGCGGAGGGAGGCTCCTATGCGCTAATTAGGCCTGCGCGAGCTTGTTGACGTGCTTAGCGAGCTTGCTCTTGAGGTTAGCGGCCTTATTCTTGTGGATGATGTGAACCTTAGCGAGCTTGTCGAGGAGCGAAGCGACCTTGGGGAGCATAGCCGCAGCCTCGTTCTTGTCGGTAGCGAGACGAAGAGCCTTGACAGCGTTGCGGGTGGTCTTAGCGTAGTAGCGATTGTGCTCGCGACGAGCAGCAATCTGGCGAGTCCTCTTGATTGCAGACTGATGGTTTGCCATTGCTTTGTTTTTTGAATATTTAAATGATATGTTTTCTTGAGCCAATGTATGACGGTCGAGGATAGCGCCTCGGCGTCAACTCGTAGCCCGTAGGAGAGTCGAACTCCTCTTTAGAGAATGAAAATCTCTCGTCCTAACCGATAGACGAACGGGCCGCCTTATGCATTTTAGCGGTGCAAAGTTAACGCAATAGTCGCAAAAACACAAGTGTTTCACGCCCGCAAATTAAACTTTAAGAGTCTTTCGGACTTAGTAAGCGGAGCTTTCGGTCGAGTTCGAGTGGCAGAGTGGCGGCTATAGTGCCCTCACCCGGCCCACAGCGAACTACGAGAAGGAGTGGAAGAGCTTGAACGCCGCGCCAAGGTGTGAGGCTATGTCGGCCGAAGTCATAGCCTCCGGCGAGACGTCAGCGGCCGCCTCATCGCCAGCGGCGGCATGAAGCGCGACGCCAAGCATCGCAGCCTCAGAGGGCTGGTAGCCCTGCGCCAGGAGGCTAAGGATGACCCCGGTGAGCACATCGCCGGAGCCCGCGGTCGCCATCCCGCTATTACCAGTGGTGTTGAAGACCCGGCACCCGTCTGGCATGGCGGTCATGGAGAACGCGCCTTTGAGCACGACCGTGCAATGGTGGCGCAGGGCGAGCATGCATGCCGCCTCGATGCGCTCGACAGTCTCGGAGTGGGGCTCGGTGAGGCGGTCGAGCTCGACGGGATGAGGAGTGAGCACCACGCCTGACGGCAGCTCAAGCCCATCATCGAGGAGCTGGCGGAGGGCGAAGAGGCCATCGGCGTCAATGACGATGGGCACCCGCCCTCCGAACTCCTCAAGCACACGGCGGAGCAGGTCACACGCTGCCGCGCCGCGCCCCAGGCCCGGACCTATGCCGACAGCCGAGGCGCGCGGCGCGGTCATGCGGTCGTCCCACTCAATGACGTCAGCCCGCCCGCGCGCGGGGATGCACATGGCCTCGGGCACAGCTGATTGGAGAGGGACGTAGCACCTTTCGGGGCAAACGGTGGTCAAGAGTCCGCATCCGCCCCTTATGCAGGCGCGCGAGGCGAGCACGGCCGCCCCCGACATGCCTTCCGACCCGGCGAAGAGGAGTGCGTGGCCCATAGTCCCCTTGTGTGCGAAACGGGAGCGCGGGCGCAGCATCTTGGCCGCCTCGGCGTTGGTGGAGTAGTACATGAATGTTGGCGCCTCGTCAATGGCCTGGGCCGAGAGCTTGATGTCCAAGACATGCCACTTGCCCATGTAGGTAGTGAGCTCGGGCAGGAAAAACGCCATCTTTGGGAACTGGAAAGAGAGCGTGTGAGCCGCCTTCACAATGGTCCGGGACTCGGTCTCGACATAGCTATCCTCATTGCCGAGACCAGAAGGGATGTCGACACTGACCACCTCGCATTGGTGGCTGTTGACGTATCGGACGACATCGGCCGCCGGGCCGTCGAGGTCGCGCTTCAGTCCTGTGCCGAAGAGGGCGTCGACGACGATGGCGCCCTGCGAGATGTCCGGGTCGCCGACGTTCTCGTCTATGACGATCTCGGCGTTGCGCAGCCTCTCGAGGCAGACCTCGTTACACTCGCTCCGGAAGCCCTTGTGACCTGTGTATGTATGCACGTCGACAAGCCATTCCTTGTCGAGGAGCAGAGCCGCGAGAGCCAGCCCGTCGGCCCCATTGTTACCCGGGCCTGCGAGCACGACGACCCTGCGGCGCGTGTAGTGGTCGACGATCCATTCGCAAAGCGCCCTCGCGGCACGGTCAATGAGTTGGATGTACTCAATGCCCTGCAGCTCGGTCGTGCGCCGGTCGATGTCCTTGATGTCGTATATGGGGAAAAACTTCTTCACCTCGTTTATAGATGTAAAAAGAGACGCGTCATTGCTGAAAGAGCATTCTGAACGCCTCGGCGAGCCTGCCCACGCGGCAGACCTCGATGTTGACCGAGAGCGGGCCGAGACGCGACGACTGTGGTATTATGATGCGTGAGAAGCCGAGCTTGTCGGCCTCGGAGACCCTCTGCTCAATGCGCGGGACGGGCCTCAGCTCGCCCGAGAGCCCGATCTCGCCCGCCATGCACGTCCCGCGGCAAATGGGTATGTCGGTAGTGCTTGAGAGGACCGCGGCCGCCACTGGTAGGTCGAGCGCCGTGTCGGTCACCTTGATGCCTCCCGCCAGGTTGAGGAAGACGTCCTTGGCTGCAATCTTGAAGCCCGCCCTGCGCTCCAGGACGGCGAGCAGCATGTTCATTCGCCTGACGTCGAAGCCCATGGCGGAGCGCTGCGGCGTGCCGTAGGCTGCGGTGGAGACGAGGGCCTGCGTCTCGATAAGGAATGGCCTGACGCCCTCCATCGCAGCCGCTATGGCCACCCCGCTGAGGTCCGACGCGTACTCTCCGAGCAGCATCTCACTGGGGTTGGAGACCTCCCTGAGCCCGTCGCTCATCATCTCGAAGATTCCTATCTCGTTTGTTGACCCGAAGCGGTTCTTGATGGAGCGGAGAATCCGATAGAGGTGGTTGCGGTCGCCCTCGAACTGGAGTACTACGTCCACCATGTGCTCAAGCACCTTGGGTCCGGCGAGCTGGCCGTCTTTGTTGATGTGGCCTATGATGACGACAGGCAGGCTCCTTGTCTTGGCTATTCGCATAAGCACCGCCGTGCACTCCTTTATTTGGCTTATTGAGCCCGGGAGCGAGTCGGTCCTCTCGGTCTGCATAGTCTGAATGGAGTCGACGACCACGATGTCGGGGCGGGCTGAGTCGATATGCTGCGTGAGCGCGTCGATGCGTGTGTCAGACACCACAAGGCAGTTGTCGGCCTTGGCCCGGCTGATGCGGTCGGCCCTGAGCTTTATTTGCTGTATGCTCTCCTCGCCCGAGACGTAAAGAACCCTCTTAGGCAGCTGCATAGCCATCTGGAGGACGAGTGTCGACTTGCCGATACCCGGCTCTCCGCCTATGAGGATGAGCGCGCCTGGCACAATGCCGCCCCCGAGGACCCTGTCGAGCTCGGCGTTGGCCGTCGTGGAGCGGATGACGTCTTTTTGCGCCACGGAGCAGAGCGGCACCGCCTTGACATCGGTGATAATCCCAGCGGGGCCTATGCCCGCGAGCGTCTCGCGCTTGTCTATGGCAATGTGCTCCTCCTGATACGTGTTCCACTCGCCGCACTGGGGGCACCGCCCGAGCCACTTAGGGCTCTCCGCCCCGCACTCGGAGCAGACGTAGACGGTCTTAGTCTTCATTGCTGGCATCAGTTCTTGACGCCGAAGGCGAGGTCGCCCGCATCGCCGAGCCCTGGCACGATGTAGGCATCGGCGTTGAGCACGGGGTCAACGCTGGCCACCCAGAGACTGGCCTCAATGCCCGTGAGGTTTTTGCGGACGTATTCCACACCGGGCCGCGCGCCTATTATGGAGAGGATGTGCACGTGCCTGGGGCGGCCGTATTTCATAAGCTGGTTGATGGTCTGGACCATGCTGATGCCTGTGGCGAGCATGGGGTCGGCCAAGATGAGGACCTTGCCGTCAAGATCGGGCGTGGAGGCGTAGCCGAGGTGCACCTCGACCTCGTGATTGTCGTTATAAGCCCTGTAGGCCGAGGCGAAGCAGTTCTCCGCGTCGTCGAAGACGTTGAGCACGCCAGCGTGCATAGGCAGGCCTGCCCGGAGGATGGTCCCGACCACAATGTCGTCTGACGGGAGGCTGACCCGGGCGTCGCCAAGGGGTGTGGTGACGGTCTTGGGCGAGTAGGAGAGCGTCTTGCTGACCTCGTAGGCCATAAGCTCGCCGATCCTTTCGATGTTGCGCCGAAAGCGCATGCGGTCTTTCTGCACATTGACGTCGCGCATCTCGGCGAGATACTTGTTGATGACGGACTCCGTCTTGTCTATAATGTAGATATCCATATTTGTGTCAGCAGATCAGTGTCTTATAAATAAGGAGCCGGCTCAGTCGATCATCCCCTCGTCGCTGAAGCTGTAATATTTCCGTCCGGCCGAGCCTCGCGCGACGATGACGTGGTCGATGAACCTGACGTCAAGAGTCCGCGCGGCGGCGGCGATTCGCTTCGTCAGGTCGACGTCCTGCCGGCTGGGCTTCACCGCTCCCGACGGGTGGTTATGGGCCACGAAGAAGCCGGACCCGCTGAGCCTGAGCACCTCGCGCATGAGCGTCCGTATGTCGACGACAGTCCCGTTTATGCCTCCCTTTGAAATCATTTTCTCGGCCAGGACGTGCATCTGCGCGTCGACGACGGCCACGTGGAATTCCTCGGAGGGCAGATGGACGAGCCGGGGCAGGAAGAACTTGTAGCAGTCTTCAGAGGACATTATCCGTGTGCACTCGAGGCTCTCCAGCTGCCTGCGCTTACCGAGTTCGAGAGCCGCAGCGAACGCTATGGCCTTGGCCTCGCCGAGTCCTTTTGTGGCCATCAGCTCTTGGAGAGACGCGTCGCCCATGCGTGTTATGCTGTTGCCGAACTGGGAATAGAGCGTCCGGGCGAGCTCCATGACGTTGACCCCGTGGACGCCAGTGCGCAGCATAATGGCGATGAGGTCGGTGTCAGTGAGCGCGGCGGCCCCGTGACGCTTGAACTTCTCCCGCGGCATGTCGCACTCGGGCATGCTCTCGTGAAGGGTCCGGCTGTCGGCGGCGCCTTGCTGGTCGGCCGCCGCGTCGGGCCCGTCATGCCCGATGTCGCCGTGGAGGTTGTCGAGGGTGGACTTTGTCATACTTAAAAATAGAGCCTTGGCTCCTCGCCAGCGAGGCGGGGTGGCAAGGCTCTGTGGCATGGCGCCACGCGAGACCCGCGCTGGGCGGGCGCGGCGGCGCCGCTTTTCTACTTGACTTGGCAGCCGGGACGGACGTCGGCGCTGGGCATTACCACGGAAAGGTTTCCGTTGGCATCCTCGGCGCTGAGAATCATGCCTTGGCTCTCAACGCCCTTGAGCTTGCGCGGGGCGAGGTTTGCGACAAAGAGAACGCGCTTGCCGATGAGATCCTCGGGCTTGTAGTATTTGGCGATGCCAGATATGATGGTGCGTCCGCCAAGTCCGTCGTCAATCTTGAAGACGAGCAACTTGTCGGCCTTAGGCATCTTCTGGCAATCCTTGACGAGTCCGACGCGGATGTCGAGCTTCTCGAAGGCGGAGAAGTCGATGGTCTCCGCAATGGGCTCGGGCTTCCACTCATTCTCCTCGTTAGCCTTCTTGATGGCGGCGAGCTTGGCGAGTTGCGCCTCGACGACGCTGTCGTCAATTTTCTCGAAGAGGAGCTCCGCCTTGCCAATCTGGTGACCCGCGGGCATGATTGCCATGTCGCCGAGCTTCTCCCACTGCTGCTTGCCGATTCCGAGCTGGCTGCGCATCTTCTCGGCCGAGAAGGGCAGGAACGGCTCCATGACAATTGACAGATTGGCCACGATCTGCAGTCCGATGTTGAGGATGGTGCCCACCCTGGCCATGTCGGTCTTGGCGAGTTTCCACGGCTCGGTGTCGGCAAGGTACTTGTTTCCTATGCGCGCCATGTTCATCGCCTCTTTCTGCGCGTCGCGGAAACGGAAACCGTCAAGTAGCGTCTCGACCTCCTTTCGCTCGGCCTGGAAATCCTCGATGGCTTTCTGGTCGATTTCGAGCAGGCCGGCCGCCTCGGGTACTTTGCCCTCGAAATATTTGTGCGTGAGGACTACGACACGGTTGACGAAGTTGCCGAGAATGGCAACGAGCTCGTTGTTGTTGCGCGCCTGGAAGTCGGCCCAAGTGAAGTCGTTATCCTTGGTCTCCGGCGCGTTAGCCGTGAGCACATATCGGAGAACGTCTTGCTTTCCGGGGAACTCTTGCAGGTATTCGTGGAGCCATATAGCCCAGTTTCTCGAGGTTGAGATTTTGTCTCCCTCGAGGTTCATGAACTCGTTGGCCGGCACGTTGTCTGGCAGGTTATAGCCGCCGTGAGCCTTGAGCATGGCTGGGAAGACGATGCAGTGGAAGACGATGTTGTCTTTCCCGATGAAGTGTATGAGCCTGGACTCAGGGTCTTTCCACCACTTCTCCCAGTCATCGGGGCGTAGCTCCTTAGTGTTTGAGATGTATCCTATTGGCGCGTCGAACCAGACGTAGAGGACCTTGCCCTCAGCCCCTTTGACAGGGACAGGGATGCCCCAGTCGAGGTCTCGCGAGACGGCTCTGGGCTGCAGGCCCATGTCGAGCCAGCTCTTGCACTGCCCGTAGACGTTGGAGCGCCACTCCTTGTGGTCGTCGAGAATCCATTTGCGGAGCCAAGGCTCGTGCTTATCGAGCGGCAGGTACCAGTGAGTTGTCTCCTTGAGGACAGGTTTGGAGCCGCTTATGGTGCTGTGCGGGTTGATAAGCTCGAGGGCGGAGAGGCTTGTGCCGCACTTCTCGCACTGGTCTCCATAAGCTTTGTCGTTGCCGCAATGCGGGCAGGTTCCCATTATGTACCTGTCGGCGAGGAACTGGTGCGCCTCCTCGTCATAATATTGCTGCGTTGTCTTTTGGACGAACTCGCCCTTGTCATAGAGAGTCTGGAAGAAGTCGGAGGCGACCTGGGCGTGCGTTTTGCTTGTCGTTCGGCTGTAGATGTCCATAGAGATCCCGAAATCCTCGAATGACTTCTTGATTATGCTATGATACCTGTCGACGACGTCTTGTGGAGTGCAGCCCTCTTTTCTTGCCCTAATGGTGATGGGCACGCCGTGTTCGTCGGAGCCGCCTATCATGAGGACGTCTTCGCCTTTTGAGCGGAGGTAGCGGACGTATATGTCCGCCGGTACGTACACGCCTGCGAGGTGGCCGATGTGGACCGGCCCGTTAGCGTAGGGAAGCGCGGTCGTGACGAGCGTCCTCTTGAACTTCTTCTCTTCTGCCATGTGAGTCTGTATGTTATTGACGGGGCGTGATTTAGGATCGTGCGCCGTGTTAGTGTTTCAATAAGTGTGGCTTAACCGCCGCGAATATAGTATTTTTCCTCCGTTTGTAGGCCGCGGCGGGCTTGTGGGCAAACGGCGAGCCACGGCCACAGCCCTTTGGAAGTTGGGAGCTGCGAGCCGTGGCTCAATGTGGTATGCGGCAAGGCTGTTCTTCGCCCGAGTGGCGTTAGACTGTCATGATGTCCTTCTCCTTGACGGCGTACATCTCGTCGATTTTCTTGATGTGCGCGTCGTGTATTTTCTGGACCTCTGCCTCTTTGTCTTTCTGTATGTCCTCTCCGAGCCCGTCTTTCTTGAGTTTTTTAATCTCCTCGATGGCGTCTCTCCTTATGTTGCGGACGGCGATCTTAGAGTCTTCACAGGTGCGCTTGGCGAGTTTTGCGAGGTCTCGGCGCCTTTCCTCGGTCAAAGGTGGGATCATGATTCGGATGATCTCGCCGTTGTTGTCGGGGTTAAGCCCGAGGTTGGCTGCCATAATGGCCTTTTCGATGGGGCCTATCATAGACTTGTCCCAAGGTTTGACCGCAATGGTGCGCGGGTCGGGGACGGAGACGTTGGCCACCTGGTTGAGTGGCGTGGGGGCTCCGTAAGACTCGACCTTGATGTCGTCGAGGACTCTCGGGTTGGCCTTTCCCGCCCTTATTTTGCCAAGCTCGTAGTCAAGGTGCTCAATGGCTTTGCCCATCTGCTCTTTGGCTTCATCCATGATGAGCTCCAATTCTTCGTCCATAGTATATCTTAGTGGTTATTAATTATTAAATCAAGAGTAAAAGAGTCGGCTCATAGCCTTCAAATCTGCCCAAGGAGGAACTCCCTCTGCCTTTCTTGAGGGCGGTAGAAGTACACGACCCCGTAAGATTGGCTTTTTTCACGTTTCTCGTCGCTGTCAATAGGAGCGAGCGACTCCTCGACCTCGTTCCACACTTTGAGGATGATCTCGTCGGCCCTTTTGCGGACGTCGTCAAGCTTGTCGTGGTATTTCTGAATGGTCTGGAGGATGTCCCTGTGCTTGTTGTAGTTCTCCTCGAACATCTGCAGTTTGACTTTGACGAGGGCGATTGAAGGGTTGTAGATCCTGTTTCCCCCGCCTGCCGCCATACGCTCCTGCTCGCCGTCGACCACCTTGCGCCCCCACTCTATGACCTGCTGGTTTGACGCGAGGTCGGGCACAGCGGCTCCGCATGACTCAAGGCCGAGCGTGGCCCTCGCCTCGGGCTTGATCTCTCCACGCGCGATGCACATGTTGAAGACCTGGATGAAGTGGGAGAGGTAGAGCCTCACCACGTCGCCCTGCTCTGACACCTTACGACTGACCTCCGACTGACGTTCCTTGCAGTCGAGATATTGCTGCACCGTCTGTTCGAAGAGCGGGGTGAAAGAGACGACCTCGTGGGCGGTACGCTGTGAGAAGCACAAATCGGCGGGTGAAACGGAGTCCACCTGCTGAATGGCTGCTTTCAAGGCCCGAAGCCTTGCCTGATCGGTGTTTGGCAAACGACGATAAGGCATACCCGTGAGATTCGCGTTGACTTGGTAAGGACGTTGCTGCGCACAAAACTGCGTGCCCAAATGACAGAATCCGCGCTCAGGCCGCCAACGTATGGCTGTTCTAACAACTCCGGAACGCAGATCATCGCAAAAATAACGAAACAGAGTCAAAGGGCAACATTCTGCGCGTCTTTTCTTCGTTATTATCCGAATAAATCAATCTTTCTCCGCCTTGATCTCGGACGCGTAGCGCCAGACGGACTCTCCCCGCGCACGAGGACACACGAGCGTGACACCTGCGCGCTGAATGACCATATAGTCCTTAAGACCCTCGACGACGCAGACGGAGCCTCCGTCGACGTGGACGAGGCATCCGGAAGTGTCTTTCAGGAGCGCGTTGCCTGACACCACGGCGTTGCCATTGGAGTCCTTGACGTTCTGGTCGTATATGGAGCCCCAGCCTCCCAAGTCGCTCCACAGGGCGGACGTCATGCAGACTACGACATTCTGAGCCTTCTCAAGCACCGCATAGTCGACCGAGATGGTGTCGCACTGCTCATAGACAGACCTTATCACGTCATCGTCCCATTTTGAGACCGGGAGTGCGTCAAGCGCGTCGAATGGTGACAGCACGGACGGCATGAACTTGCGCATGGCATGCTCGATGACTTCGGTCCTCCAGACGAAAACACCAGAGTTCCAGCAAAAATCGCCGCAATCAAAGAATAGTTGCGCCATCTCGGCATTAGGCTTCTCAGTGAACGTCTTGACGGACCTTACGGTGTCGCGTTTGGCATCAGGAGCCTTGTCTCCCACCTGAATGTAGCCGTAAGCGGTCTCGGGGCGCGAAGCCTTGATGCCAATCGTCACTATGTCGGGGTTCGAGGCGGCATATTCGACAGCCTCGTTCACTGTGGCTACGAAAACCTCATCGTTCAAGATCAGGTGATCGGACGGGGTGACTACCATAGTTGACATAGGGTCGACCTGCTTTACCAGTGACGCGGCGAAAGATATAGCCGCCGCCGTATTGCGCTTGAACGGCTCGCAAAGAATATGATCGCGCGGCACATCGGGCAACTGCTCCTCAACAATATGACGGTAGGCCGCAAGAGTTACCACGATGAAGCGATCGGGTGTGAAAATAGGGCGGAAGCGATCGTAGGTGAGCTGAAGCATGGTACGCCCCACCCCGGCAAGGTCGAGAAACTGCTTGGGCTTGTATTCTTGGCTCAAAGGCCAGAGGCGCGTGCCAGTGCCTCCGGCAAGAATTACGCAAAAGTTCTGCATGAAAAAAAAATGTGAGAATCGGCTAGTCGGGAAATCCCAATGACAAATATAAGACCAAAAGGGCGTCCTCACACCGCACCTGCGAATGTTGTGCAATATCGGCAATCCCTCACTTGACACGCACAGGACGTATGGGCAAACGAGAGGCTATATTGTGACGACTGACAGTGCACGAGCCGTCGGCGTTGAGTGAAAGCGCATAAGCCCTATCGGACGACTCAGAGATGGAGCCTGACCAGAGCATAAAACTTGTAGACCTTGACACAAGCATGTCGTTAGAGTTGTAGTAGCCAGCAAGAGGGATAAAGATATAGTTGCCGTAATAGTCGCCACGGCCGAAAACCTTGTAGCCCTCCACCCCATTCTCCTCGGATTTCTGCCAATCGCACTT
>SFOL01000058.1 GCA_004552385.1 Bacteroidales bacterium
TTCGTCATGGAAAACGTACATAACATTAGCAAGTATAAGAAAATATACGAGGCCATTGACATGCTAAAGGCCCATGGCTATGGAGTTTCTCACACCATACTTAACGCAGCGCAGTGCGGTGTTCCGCAAAAGCGCAAACGTTTCTTCATGGTAGGGCACAAAGGAGATCAGGACGGATTCTTTGACAGCTTCTTCAAAAGGCACTTGTCCCCAAAGGAGATGACAATGCGCGATTATTTCGGAGACAGCCTTGGCATATCAGCCTATTACAGGCATCCGCGTAGTTACGCCAGACGTGGTATATTCAGCATTGACGAGCCATCTCCCACCATCCGCGGGGTAAACCGTCCAATTCCAGCTGGCTATCAGATACGGGAGAATGATGCATCACAGACTAAAGATGGCATCCGCCCGCTTACCATGCGAGAGCGAGCCTCCGTCCAGACTTTCCCAGAAAACTTTCAATTCTTTGGCAGCAAGTCGGACATAGAACAAATGATTGGCAACGCCGTGCCCGTGAACTTGGCAAACTTCGTAGCCTCGGCCATAAAAGAGTACGAGGCGGAGATGCGCTGACCCCACCACAAACCCACACAGTGGAAAAAGAGCACACCCCATCTGCGACTGCGGATGGGGTGCGCTCTTTTATATCTGCATTGCGCAATAATCAGTGCTTGTTGTTCTTCTGGGTGCCTATGTGCATGCCGACCGTGACGGATATGTTCGACTGGTTGCCATGCTGGTTTTGGGCAATGTATTGCAAATCGCCATTGGGCTGAGAGACCTCAATGACCCCGTCTTTGAGTTGCGGGACTATGTTGAGGCGCGCCTGTACGCTAAGCAATGTGCGCCGCCCGGCCTTGAAGTAGGCTCCCGCCATGACACCGAAAGCGGAGGAGAGGTTGGTGGTCTTATACTGAGTGGCGTTGATGGCGCCCGCATATTGTTTACTCGGGGCAAAGTCCACATCGTTGATTATAACCTCGCCGCCGACGAGGACACCTATGAAAGGCCTTATGCTTTGACGGCCAAGGAAGACGCGCCCCGTAAGGTTGAAGTCGACCGCCTGGTAGTTGGCGTCAAAAGAGCCGTAGCGGGTGAGAGACCCCCATGTTTTCTTATCGTTATAGCCGTAGCGGCGGTAGCCGACCTCGCCGCCGAGGCCTATGGCCTGGTTCAACTGCTTCATGACGTCGGCGTAGACCACAAATCCGGTCTTGGCGACATCGTTGAAAGCCAGCTCGTCTCCACCGCGTCCGAGGCCGAGAGGCACCGCGAAGCCTATGTGTCCGCCGGCATAGAGCTGCCCGACGAGGAAAGAGGTGTTCTGCCGGTGGGCCATGAGCGCCATGGGCGAACGGAGGGTCGACGTCTCCAGCTCGGGAAGCGACATGGCAAACGAGCCTGAAGAAAAGGAGAGCGCAAGGAGCGCAAGTGCGGTGTTTTTAATCTTTGTCATTATATAAGTATGCGAGTGTTCTGATATGCATCACCTTAAAACGCAGACAATTCAGAAGAAGCGGGCGGGCGAGACCCCGACAAAATTGTCTATGACATCGTCGGCCAAAGGCTCCACGACGGAGCGGGGGAAGGTGGTGGCAAGCCCCACGGTGAACATCTTTGCCGCACGACCAGCCAAAAGCCCGTTTTTGGAGTCTTCGAACACGACGCACTGCGAAGGCTGAAAGCCGAGAAGACGTGCGCCCGTGAGGTAGCAGTCGGGAGCCGGCTTCGAGTGCTCGGTGAGCTCGGAGGTGACGACAGCGTCAAACATGTCATAGAGTTCAGGCACGCTGCGGCGCACGCTCTTCATCTTGCTCTCGTCGGAGCTGGTGACGATGGCCGTCTTGTAGCCCGCCTCGCGCAATGACGTTATAAAATTCTTCACCCCGGGGATGAACTCATATTTCATTTCTTCGGCCTCAAAGTCCCACAGCATCTTGCCCACCTCGGCCTGAAGCGCCTCGTCTCCGCCGAAGTAATTGTCGAATATGCTGGTGAGGGTTGTGCCCTTGATGCGCTTGTGGAAGTCGGGCATCTCGGGGTGGTATTTCTTTCCGATTCGCCCCCATATTATGTCGTATTGGCTCTCGGTGTCGAGAATTACGCCGTCGAGGTCAAACAATGCGGCGCGTTTAGGCGGCTCGAAAGCCTCAATGAACATTTTGTAGGCCGAGAACGGCAGTGAAGCCCCGTCTACAACCATCACGGCCTTGCGGTAGAAAGGCTCGCGCGCCTTGAGCTGGCCGGCTATGAACCCCTCGAGCTCGTCGTCGGACTTGCCGGCTATGAGCGGCCTCTTGGCCTTGGCAGGCGCGAGACGCTTGGCAAGTTCGTCCGGCGCGACGTTTATGAATATGGTGAGGCCAGAGGCGTTCATGACATCCACGTTGCCCCCGAAGCATGGTGCTCCGCCGCCGGTGGCGACAATGACGTTCTTCTCCGCGGCAAGGCATTTGAGAGCCTCAGTTTCCTCACGGCGGAAAGCCTCCTCGCCGTTTTTTGCAAAGAATTCGCTTATGGAGCAACCGATGCGGCTTTCGACGAAGTCGTCCATGTCGATAAAACGCCAACCGAGATCTTTGGCCACATAACGTCCGATGGTTGACTTGCCCGAGCCCATGTAACCGATGAGGAAAACGCGGTCTACCATAGTTGATATGTATGTATAGGAGAGATTATTAAAGAGTGACGAGTGGTGGCGGGAGGTCACACCGTGCGCTTGCCCTCACCCGCTTGAGACGCGATCTGAGTCAGCGCCTTGCTTATCTGGTCGGGGCAGCTTGTTGGCTTCATCCCGCACCTTATGCCGCTCAGGGTTGCAGCCACCTCTTCCGCCGGGCGCCCCTCTATGAGGCGGCAAATGCCCTGAAGGTTGCCATGGCACCCGCCCAGAACTTCGGCATGGCGTACAATGCCGTCATCGTCAACGTCAATCTTGAACAGCTTGCTGCAAACGCCCTCGGGCCTGTATTCGTAAATCATCGTAGTGTGCTTATGGAAAAAATCTTTCGCAAATTTATAGGTTTCGCCTGAGAAATAAGACAAGGGCCGGCAACCATAATAAAGTCGCCAGCCCATAAAAGCAACTCTCAGCCGCTTATTGATATACGCCCTATAATTCTATGACGCAAGATTCAAGCTCGGCTATGGCCATCAGATATTCCGCCTCGGCGTTGACTGTCGCGACGGCGGCGTCATAATAGAGGCTCTCGGCATAGATGGCCTCCGCGGCCGTCATCTCGCCCGCAGAGAGAGCCGCGGCAGCCAAGGCTCGGCCGTCATTGAGTTGGAGGCTCTCCCTGAGCTCAGCCGCTACGCGCCCGAGCATGAGCGTCTTATTGAACGCGGCCCGCATAGTCGACCTCAGCCTGCACTCCTCGGCCTCGAGGCGCGACTGGGCGGAGACGGCCTCGAGGCGCGACTGCCGCGCCCTGCGCCTGGCGGACCAGAGAGGCAAAGAGACTCCAAGAGTGACGCCCTGGTAAGACTCGTCGGGCGTAAACTCGCCCATATAGCCGAGCGAGACTTGCGGCATGGCCTCGGCGCGGGCAACGTCAGCCTCGGCCGAAGCCAACCCCCGCCTCGCCCTGGCCAAGGCAAGTGGCGACACGCGAACCTCGACTGAGGCGTACCACGAGTCGAAATCGCCAGGCAATGAGCCGAGGGCGGTGAGCGCAGTATCGGCAGCCATAATTGCTTCACCACCATTGAGGGCCGCAAGTTCCGACATCCTGGTGTCGAGTTCGGACTGCGCCCGCGTGAGCTCCGCAAGAGCCTGCGCGCGAGCCAAGGCGGCCGCCATAACATCGGACTGACGGCCACCGCCCGCGGCGAGGAGGCGGCGAGCCATGTCGGCGAGGCGAGTGGCATTATCAAGGCGCAAGGTGTGGAGCGAGACGAGCAACGAGGACTTGACGACACCTGTGTAGGCCAGGCGCGCGCGGAGCAAGACATCTTGGC
Organism: Bacteroidales bacterium; assembly: GCA_004552385.1. Taxonomy (GTDB): domain Bacteria; phylum Bacteroidota; class Bacteroidia; order Bacteroidales; family Marinilabiliaceae; genus W3P20-009. The sequence continues at coordinate 3,964 of SFOL01000058.1, forward strand.
GGCCGACGGCATAGGTCGATTCGGACAGAGAATCGATGGCGGCGGAGACGGCGCGACGGCGGCCCGAGATGGTGGCCCAATCGAGCCCCTGCGACACGCTGACGTCTTTGCGCCCGCTCCAGAGGTAGCCGAACGAGACCTCGGGGTCGGGCATTGAGGATTGCGCCCGCCCGCCCGCCTTGGCGGCTTCGGCCTCATGGCGCAGAGCCTTGAGCTCGGGGTTGTTGGCCTCGACACTCGCGAGAGCCTCGGGCAAGGTTAGCGAGCGTTGGCCACACGCCCCGGCATAAGTGAGCAGGGCAATGGTTACTACGATTACTCTTTTCATATTTCAAATCATAGATAAGATAAGTCAACGCGCCGCTTCACTCCCGGAGGCGCGACGATTGATGATGACGTACACGACGGGTATTATGAACCCGTTGAGTAGCGTGGAGGTGACGAGACCGCCAAGGAGTACTTTAGCCATAGGGCTTTGAATCTCATTGCCCGGCAAGTCTCCGCCCAAGACGAGCGGCAGGAGCGCGAGAGCCGAGGTGAGTGCGGTCATAAGAATGGGGTTGAGCCTGTCTGCCGAGCCGATGGACACACTCTCGGCCACGGTCCGCCCCTCGGCACGCAGGTCGGCGTAACGGGCTATGAGCAGCATGCCGTTCCTGGTGGCGATGCCAAAGAGCGAGATGAAGCCGATGATGGCAGGAATGCTGACGACGGAGCCCGACAGCCATATGACCATGACGCCGCCTATGAGGGCGAGAGGAAGGTTGAGCAAAATGACGGCGCTCTCAAAGGCATTCTTGAACTGGCCGTAGAGCAGCAGGAAAATGACGATGACGGAGAAAAGCGAAGCCACAAGCAGGGTGCGCGAGGCGGACTGCCCGCTCTCAAACTGGCCGCCGTACTCCACGTGGTAGCCCTCGGGCAGCGACACCTTTTCCGCAATGGCCTGACGCACGCGCCCTACAGTGCCGACAAGGTCGCCACCGGTGACACTCGCCGAGATGACAATCTTTCTGGCCACGTCCTCGCGGTTTATGGTGTTAGGCCCGACGGCGGAGCGGACGTCGGCGAGACTGGCGAGCGACACCTGCCCCCGGGCGCCGTCAATGGCGATGTCCTTGATTCTCTCGGCTGTCGATCGGCTGTCGGCCCCCACCTTGAGCGTGAGATCGAAGCTCTCGTTACCCTCATATACCAGTGACACGGCCTCGCCCGCGAGGAGCACGTCGACCGCCTCGGCGAACTGCGGAAGCGTGACCCCGTAGGCGGCAAGCATGTCGCGCCGGGGCACTATCTGGAGCTGTGGCCGCTCCACCTGCTGCTCGACGTTAAGGTCGGCAAGCCCGTCGACGTCCTCAATGGCCTCCTTGATCTGATTGCCGAGCGAGAACATACGGTTGAGGTCGTCGCCGAAAAGCTTGATGGCGAGGTTGGACTTGGATCCGCTCAGCATCGCGTCAATACGGTGTGAGATGGGCGAGCCGACCTCGACCGCGATGCCCGGTATGGAGCCGAGACGGTGGCGGATGTCGGCCATGAGCTCATCTTTCGTACGATCCTTGAGCTCGTAAGGCGCCTCAATCTCAGACACGTTGACGCCAAGCGCGTGCTCGTCAAGCTCGGCGCGCCCGGTCTTCCGGCCCACGGTGATGATTTCGGGTATGGCGAGCAGGGAGTCCTCGGCCTGACGCCCTATGGCGTCACTCTCCTCGAGGGAGACACCGGGCAAAGTGCTGACATTGATGGTGAAAGAGCCCTCATTGAAAGGCGGGAGGAAACTGCTGCCAAGATTGAAGAAGACGACTATCGCCATGACGAGCGCGGCCGCCGTTGAGGCGAGCACCCCCGGCTTGTGAGCCAAAGCCCATGCGAGAGCGCGCGAGTAGGCCGCCTTGAGCTTCCTCTCGACGAGAGGCTCGGCCTTCGCCTCGCCGCCGCGGCCGCTGCCAGAGAGAAGATAGCTGCTGAGGACGGGCGTGAGGGTGAGAGCGACAATCGTCGAGGCCGCGAGCGACGTGATGAAAGCCACGCCGAGCGGGGCGAGCATGCGCCCCTCCATGCCACTGAGAAAGAAGAGCGGCACGAAGCTGACGATGATGATGATGGTGGAGTTGAGAATGGGCGACCTCACCTCGCGGCTGGCCTCGAAGACCACGTCGAGGCGGCTGCGCCGCCGCTCCCTCGGCAAGGCGGCATTCTCGCGCAGACGCTTGAAGACGTTCTCGACATCGACAATGGCGTCGTCGACGAGCGAACCGATGGCAATGGCCATGCCGCCGAGACTCATCGTGTTAATGCTCAAGCCCATGAGGCGTAGCGAGAGGATGGAGATGACAAGCGAGAGAGGAATAGTGACGAGCGAGATGAGCGTTGTGCGCACATTCATCAGGAAAATGAAAAGAATGATGACGACAAATACGCCGCCCTCTATGAGCGCCTCTTTGACATTGGCGATGGAGCTGGCGATGAAACGCTCCTGCCTGTAGATGTCGGTGTCGACCTTGACATCGGGCGGCAGCTCGGCCTTGATGTCGGCGAGCGCGGCGTCGAGCCTTCCGGTGAGGTCGAGCGTGCTGGCGTTGGGCTGCTTGGTGACGGTGAGCATGACCGCCGGTCGGCCGTCTTGCGACGCGAGGCCCATTCGCGGCTCCTTGGCGCCGATGGTGACGTCGGCCACGTCTTGAAGCATCAGGGTGCGTCCGTCGGCCGTCACGATGGCGGCCTTTGCCATCTGGCTGACATCAGAAGTTGAGAGCATTCCGCGGATGATGTACTCGTTGCCGTACTCATAGAGCGTCCCGCCGGCGGCATTCTGGTTCATGCCGGCCACGGCGGCGCGCACGTCGGAGAGCGACACGCCGAGACGGCTCATGCGTGAGGGATCGAGGAGAATCTGATACTCCTTGATGTCTCCACCCATGACAGAGACCTGCGCCACGCCGCCCGTGGAGAGCAGACGCGGCCTTATTGTCCAGTCGGCCAGTGTGCGCAGCGATAGCATTGATGTGGAGTCGGCAGTGAGGGAAATGAACATCACCTCGCCCAGAATGGAGGACTGGGGGCCGAGGGTCGGGTTGCCTGCCTGCTGAGGCATCTGGTCACGGACCACGGCAATCTTCTCAGACACTGTCTGGCGAGCTAAGTAGACATCAGTGTCCCAGTCGAACTCGACCCATACGACAGAGAAACCGTTGGTTGACGAAGAGCGGACCCGGCGCACACCCGTCGCGCCATTTACAGAGGCCTCGATAGGGAAGGTGACGAGCCTCTCGACCTCCTCAGCGGCCATGCCCTTGGCCTCGGTCATCACCACCACCGTGGGGGCGTTGAGGTCGGGGAAGACGTCAACATCCATGCGCGAGACTGTGTAAGCGCCTACCATCATGAGAAGCACGGCAGCGAGCAGGATGGCCAGGCGGTTATGAAGCGAAAAATGTATAATCTTGTCTAACATCTCATTACGAGTTAAAGATGGAGGAATGCCGCAACGACTGCGACGATGTCGGCAGGGGCGGAATTATCACGGCTCATGGCGCTCATCAGTGGCTGTGATTGTGGGCGGGGATGGCTCCGGACGCGCCAGCCAAATGAATTCTCCTGGCGCCCTTGACCACAACGACGTCTCCCGCGCGCAAACCTGTCAAAATCTCAGTCTTGAGGCCATCCGTGCCGCCCACCTTCACTTCGCGGCGATGATAGACATCAGAGTCGACAGCATCGCGGACATAAACGAACTTGACGCCCTGGCTCTCGACGATGGACTCGCAAGGGACTGTGAGCGCGGGCCTTTCCACACTATTTCCCAAGACAAGGTAGACCTGCGCTGCGGAGCCGGCAAGGAAAAGCTCGTCAGGGTCAGAGAAATCGAACGTCACCGGCACGTATGAGCTGCCGTCGGACACAGACACGCCGACGGAGACGAGCCTCCCGTCCAAGTCCGCAAGACGGAAAACGCTGTCGGCGGCCGAGGTTGAGAAATTAGCAGATACCACGCGCCTGAGGCTGGCGAAATGGCGCTCGGGCACGTCGGCCCTGAGCCTCTTGCTGCCACATCTTTCGATAATGGCGATAGCCTGGCCCGCCGAGACGAACTGACCTTGCTCGGCCATGACGCTGACCATATGACCCGACACGGGACTGACCACGGCGACGCCTCCCGCCGTCATTCGCCCGCCGATGGCCTGATAGGCGGAGAGCGCGTTGTCGCGCCTCAGCTTGGCATCCTCATACTCTTTTTGGCTAATGATATTGCCTGCAACGAGTTTTGAGGCACGTTCAAAATCTTTCTCGGCGGCGGCATACTCGTTTTTAGCCTTAACAGCGGCATCTCCATCTTGCATAAACTTGCCCGAGATGGTTGCCACGGACTGCCCCTTGGCAAGGTAGGCACCGGGCGCGAGACGAGTGCCGGTCAAAGAGACCACGCCCGACTGAGGGGCGACGACGGTGACGCTGCCCGCCACTTGAGCCTCGACGACACCGCTGCAGGATATGACGGGGGCGAAAGAGCTGTCAGGGCTGACCGCGACCACTGAGAGACCCACGGACTCCGCCTGCGAGTATGAGAAATGGACGTCATCGGGGCCAAGGCTCTCGTGGGCGTGAGCATCTTCGGCATGGGAGTGATCATCGCTGTCGGGATGAGACGAAGAATGGCAGGAGGAAAAGAAGAAAAGCGGAACAGCCGCAAAGATGGCTATTAATATACTTTTGGCTCTCATATACTTACAAAACAATTACACCAAGGCGGCCTCAGTTCAGGTCGCCCTCACACCCGGCCCGGCCGAGTGCGGAATGCGCATAAAAAACAAAAAGCTGAATAAAGGGGGGGGGAAAGCGGCAGTAAGCAAACGCCGCGCACCTATGCGCAAGCGGGCGGCGCGCGCAGCCCCACCGTGCTTGCACAAGCCATATTGACATACGTCGCGCCCAAAGCGCAGTGCGACGGGGCTCGGGACGAAACGGCGGGTGGCGCGGCTACGGGTTCGGCGGGCAGGGCAAGCGTGAGAATCACCACATAGGCCTGTGCGGAACGTTGCTTGGCGGCAACAAAAAGCTCCTTCTCGATGCATGAGGAGCCGTCATCGTCATGCCCCGTGTGGCTGTCGTTCGCATTATAATCCAAAAGGCAGGTCTCGACGGCGACGCAAGCCCTGCCCGCATGATGATGATGCGGCAAGACCACGGCAAAAAGCAGAGCCGACACCGCAAGCGCAAGCGCACAGAAGCGCCAGACGCGGAAAGCCTTGCCAGATGAGGACACTCTTGCCATAACAAACTGATGAACCTTACGCAAAGGTAGCCATTAAGGATGTGCAACCTTGTTGCAAAGCGAAAAAAGATGGGGCTAAATGGATATACATTAGTATCTTTGCGGCCGAAACAGACAACGCAAGAAACACGATGAGAATAGGCGTAATAGTGGCAATGGACAAGGAGTTCAACCAGCTCAAGACCCTGATTGCCGACGCGAAGACGGAGACAAAGGGCAGGAAGGAGTTCACCACCGGCCTCATAGGCTGCAACGAGGTCGTCTTGACCCAATGCGGCATAGGCAAGGTGAACAGCGCGGTGGGAGCCGTGGAGCTGATAAGCAACTACAGTCCCGACCTGGTCATCTCGACAGGCGTAGCGGGCGGCGCGGACACCGATCTCAACGTGACGGAGGTCGTAGCCTCGACCGAATGCGCATACCACGACGCCTATTGCGGAGACGAATGCGAATATGGGCAAATACTTGGCATGCCGGCCAGGTTCAAGACGCCCGACGATCTGGTGTCGAAAGCTATGGCAATAAACGGGAAAGAGGCTCTGCCGAAAGTACATAAAGGCTTAATAGTGAGCGGCGAATGGTTCGTAGACACGAAGAAGAAGATGCGCGATATTCTCGACCACTTCCCCGCCGCCACCGCCGTAGACATGGAAAGCTGCTCAATAGCTCAGACTTGCCACACGTACGGCGTCCCGTTCATATCGTTCAGGATAATAAGCGACGTCCCGCTCAAAGACACCAAGGCGCAGCAGTATTACGACTTCTGGGCCACGATGGCCGACGGGTCGTTCGGCGTAACCAAGGCTTTCCTCGAGAGCCTGTAAACAGGATAAACGAATAACAGACAACGCAATGGACAAGATACCAAGCTTCACCATCAACCACGACAAGCTGCTCCGCGGCATATACGTAAGCCGCAAAGACCATGTGGGCGGCGAGGTGGTAACCACCTTCGACATCCGCATGAAAGTTCCGAACCAGGAGCCTTGCCTGCACAACGGCGCCATACACACCATAGAGCACCTGGCCGCCACGTATTTGCGGAACGACCCGGAATGGAAAGACCGCATAGTATACTGGGGCCCGATGGGCTGCCTCACGGGCAACTACCTGCTTATGCGCGGAGACCTCGAGAGCCGCGACATCGTCGAGCTCATGCGCAAGACGTTCAAGTTCATATCCGACTACGAGGGCGAGATCCCCGGCCAGGCCGCCAAAGACTGTGGCAACTACCTGCTTCACGACCTGCCAATGGCGAAATACGAGGCCAAGAAGTATCTGGAGGAGGTTCTGAACGTCATAACCGACGCCAACCTCACCTACCCGACCCAGGAATAAAGGGCAAGGGCGGACAACGCAATAGCGGCCGACGGATTCAGCATCTCCGCCGGCCGCTGTTGCTTTAGTGACTGATATTGACTATCATTGCCATAGAAACAATAAAAAACCTACAATTATGAAGACAAGACTGCTGAGTTGGCTCGTCTGCACACTCATTTCCGTAATGGCACTCGCCCAAAGTGACGTAACCAAGTTTCTCGGCATCCCTGTGGACGGGAGCGTGGACGCGATGGCAAGAAAGTTGGAGGCGAAGGGGTTTAAGATAGTATTACGGAAAAGCGGATGTGTCACAATGGAGGGTGTATTCAATGGAGCGAAATCAAACATATTTGTCTTTGGGAATGGGCACAAGG
>SFOL01000161.1 GCA_004552385.1 Bacteroidales bacterium
ATACATACGGCCGGGAACCACGATGGAGATGTACTGCTCGGGCATGGTGGCGTTGGAGAGAACGCAGGTCACTTCGGTCAGGCCAACGAGAGCCGCAGGACCCTTGGCAAATCTCTTGAGAGCGTTGACGATGACCTCGAGCTGGTGAGTCTCCTCCATGATGCCGCCGAACATCATGGCGATAATCGTCATGGAGACGGAGGACATCATACCCATGATACCGCCGCTTTCGAGCAGTCTCGTCATGGTGTAACTCGTTTCAGGAGACAGGGTGGATTCGAACATGGCGAGCGCTTCCTCGGAGAAGTAGTAGCCGTTCTTACCATAATCGAAGATGGTACCAAGCGTGCAGGCCTCAGGCTGGAAGATGAGACCCAGAATGGCGCCGACAACAATACCGAGGGTGATGCCGGGGATCGCGGGAACCTTCAGGGCAACTGCCACGATAACGACGACCGGAGGCAGGAGCAGCATCGGGTTGATGTTGAAGATACCGCCCTCCGCAGCGTTCAGCGCGTTGGAGAACTCAATCACGCGGGACATATCTGCGTCGCCGCCGTGATACTGCACAGCACCGAGGACGCCAAAGAATACCAAGGTAATGCCATAAGTAATCGCAGTGGGCAGGATCATGGCCTTGACGTGGGTGATCACGTCCGTACCGGCCATGGCGGGAGCAAGGTTCGTCGTATCGGACAGCGGGCTCATCTTATCGCCGAAGTAGGCGCCGGAGAGAACCGCACCGGCGGTCATGCCGGGGCTCATGCCGAGACCGAAGCCGATACCCATCAGGGCAACGCCCATCGTACCCATCGTGCCCCAGGAGGTGCCGGTGGCGAGTGAGGTGATGGAGCAGATCAGAACGCAGGCAATGAAGAAGATCGCGGGTTTCAGGACTTTCAGACCATAGTAGATCATGGTAGGCACAACGCCCGCATTGATCCACACGCCGATCAGGATACCGACGATGATCAAGATGCAGACGGACTGCAATGCTTTGTAGATGCCGTCCATCATGGACTTTTCAACTTCATCCCACTTGTAGCCGAGATGCAGTGCCATGATCGCGGCAGCCATCACGCCGACAAACATGGGTACATGCGGGTCGACACCAAAGATCATAATACCGACCGCCAGAGCAGCGACCAGAACTGCCAGTGTCAACAGGGCTTCCCATAGTTTGGGCATTCTCTTTTCCTTACTCATAGTGTTACCAACCTTTCGAAATTTTGGGGGTCACTTTGCTACTTGCATGGATATCTATGCACATACTTTAGCACAGTATCGCAAAAATAGCAAGTTGTTTTTGAATGGTGAACGCAGTTTTACGGTAATGCCTTTTCTTCTTCAATTCTCATGGTATCTACCAATGCAGATCTTGGATAGCACTCCTCCTTTTAATTTTACAGCAGCACAACACATAAGGGTGGGATTGCACTCTGCAAAATGCAGAAAATACCTCGCTCTCCGGCCCACCGATCCCCCATCGGCAGGCCGGGGATGAGGTCGTGTATACTTTCCGGCACAGCACGGGTAAATACCCGTGCCATGCCAGCCTCGCAGGCAAGAAATGCGAGGATCGTATCCTGTTTTTACCAGCCGAGCTTAGTCATGGCATCATCGACTGCCTTGATGACGATGTCAATTTCCTTCTCGGTAACGATCAGCGGCGGGACAAAGCGCAGCACGTTGCCGTTGGTGTTGTTGATGAGAACGTTGCTGTCCTTGAAGCACAGGTCGACAACGGGCTGGCCGGTGGGATGATTGAGCTGGATACCGTCGATCAGGCCGAGGCCGCGGATCTCGTTGACCGCGTCGGGGTGGTTCTTCTCGATGACCTTGTGCATCTGGTCACGGAAGTACTCGCCCATCTTGCGGGAGTTCTCGATGACGCCGTCGTTGATCATCACGTCGAGCGTGGTGGCAGCGAGCGCGCAGGCGAGAGGACCGCCGGCGAAGGTGGAGCCGTGGGTGCCGGGCGTCAGGGTCTTGGCAGCCTCGCCGCGGGCGCAGGGCTCCACGCCGTAGTTCTGGTGCGCGAAGAGCTTGCCGGTACGGCCGGAACCGACCTGAACCTCGTCGAACATGAGGAGGATGCCCTTCTCGTCGCACAGGTCACGCAGACCCTGCAGGAACTCCTGGGAAGCGGGACGCACGCCGCCCTCGCCCTGAACGGGCTCGGTCAGGATCGCGCAGACGTACTCGTCCATGATGTCCTTGACAGACTGGAGGTTGTTGAACTCAGCATAGCGGAAGCCGGAGGGCAGGGGCTCGAAGTAGCGATGGACCGCATACTGGCCGGTGGCCGTGCAGGTCGCGAGGGTACGGCCGTGGAAGGAGTTCTTCATCGTGATAACGACGAAACGCTCGGGGTGGCCGTGATCCTTGGCATACTTACGGGCGAGCTTGATCTGGCCTTCGTTGGCCTCAGCGCCGGAGTTGGCGAACAGAACCTTGTCGAAGCAGCTGTTTTCGACGAT
>SFOL01000162.1 GCA_004552385.1 Bacteroidales bacterium
CGCAGGCCGCCGTCCCGCCCTCAACAAGCTCCTCACTGAGGCGGAGAACAACTTCTGCGCTTACGCCCTCGGCGGCGGCCACCGCCACACGCCCGAGATTGAGCAGAACATCGCCTACATCACCGGCAAGGATCTGATGAAGCCCGAAACCTGGCAGTACATCAACTTCCAGCCGCATCTCCTGCCCCAGGTTCGCGGTATCGAGGTCACCATCTATGCCACCTGCGACAAGGACTACACCAACGAGGAAGTCTACGAGATGTACAAGGAGTTCTACAAGGACGAGCCCTTCGTCAAGGTCTTCCCGGCCAGCATGCCCGTCCAGACCAAGTGGGTCTACGGCACGAACTTCTGCGAGATGACCCCGACCTTTGACGCCCGCACCCACCGCCTGATCGTCTCCTCTGTGATCGACAATATCGGCAAGGGCGCTGCCGGCCAGGCCATTCAGAACATGAACCTCATCATGGGCCTGCCCGAGACCACCGGCCTCATGATGCCCCCGATGTATCCGTAATTTCCGGTTCGACGAGTTTCGGCCCGATTTTGGCAAAAGTGCTGTTAAACTAACATATAAGAGAGGAGATCCCCCACATGTCCAATCTGAAAAAGATCGAGGGCGGCGTGACCACGCCGCAGGGCTTCACCGCAGGTGCTACCTATACCGCCATCAAAAAGCGTGAGAACAAGAAGCCCGACGTCGCCGTCCTTTACTCTGATCTGCCCTGCTCCTGCGCGGCCTGCTTCACCACGAACAAGTTCTGCGCCGCTCCGGTCATTCTCGACCGTGAGATCCTGAAAAAGGGCAAGGCTCGTGCTGTCGTCATCAACTCCGGCAATGCCAACGCCGCTACCGGTAAGCAGGGCATCGAAGACGCCCGCACCGTTGAGCGCGAGGCGGAAAAGCTCCTTGGCCTCGGCGAGGACGAAGTGTTCGTCTGCTCCACCGGCGTCATCGGCCAGAGACTTCCGGTCGACAAGGTGCTCCAGGGCATCCGCGAGATCATTCCCGGCAAGCTCGCCAAGGAGAACGGTTCCGAGGCTGCTTACGCCATCATGACCACCGATACCGTCCGCAAGGAGTGCGCCTATGAGCTGGAGCTCTCCACCGGCACGGTGAAGATTGGCGCGATGGCCAAGGGCTCGGGCATGATCCACCCCAATATGGCGACCATGCTCGTCTACGTGACGACCGACGCCAAGGCGGATCCCGCGGATCTTCAGAAGATGCTCTCCGCGGCTGTGGATAAGAGCTTCAACATGTGCACTGTCGACGGCGACACCTCTACCAACGACTCTATCTTCCTGCTTGCCAACGGCGCCTCCGGCGTTGAGATCAAGACCGAGGAAGACAAGAAGGCAATGGCAGACCTCGTTCTCGCCATCTGCACCGATATGGCTCGCCGCGTCGCTTCCGACGGCGAAGGCGCGACCCACCTCATCGAAGTCGAGGCCTATGGCCTTCCCACTGAGCACGACGCGCGCCTGGTCGCCAAGTCCATCGCGGGCTCCATGCTCTTCAAGGCTGCCGTCTTTGGCCGCGACGCCAACTGGGGCCGCATCATGGCCGCTGCCGGTTACTCGGGCGCAGACGTTGACCCGACCCGTGCCGACTGCATCATCAAGAGCGCTGCCGGCGAGGTGCAGGTCATGAAGGACGGCTTCGGCGCCGACTTCAGCGAAGAGCTCGCCAAGAAGGTGCTCACTGAGCATGACATCACCGTTATCGTCCGCTTCTATCAGGGCGACGGCGAGGCCAAGGCCTGGGGCTGCGACCTTACTTACGATTACGTCAAGATCAACGGCGATTACCGCACCTAATTTTCGAAGGAGGGCACACCCATGAGCGATATCGCAAACAAGGTCGAAACTCTGATGGAGGCGATGCCTTACCTGCAGAAATATCAGGGCAAGATCATCGTCATCAAGTACGGCGGCAACGCCATGATCAACGAAGAGCTCAAGGACGCCGTCATGCACGACGTGGTGCTGCTCAAGCTCCTCGGCATGTGCGCTACACCTCTGCCGACATCATGCGTGTTGTCGAGATGGTGCTCGTCGGTCAGGTGAACACCGAGCTCGTCGGCTTCATCAACAAGCTCGGCGGCAAGGCGGTCGGTCTCTCCGGCGTCAGCGGTGACATCTATCACTGCCACCAGCGCGACGAGGTGCACGGCTACGTGGGCGATGTGGATTACGTCGACCCCAAGCCCATCTTCGCTATGCTCGACGCAGGTTATATCCCCGTTGTCGCTCCCGTCGGAACCGATGGTCAGGGTCACACCTTCAACATCAACGGCGACACCGCCGCAGGCAAGCTTGCCTCTGCGCTCGGCGCTGAGAAGCTCGTGATCCTCACTGATATCGAGGGCCTGTGCAATGACATCAAGGTCCGCGACGTTATCAGCTACCTGAACATTCAGGACGTGAAGGCGCTCAAGGACAAGGGCACGATCGCCGGCGGCATGATCCCGAAGGTCGACTGCTGCGTGCAGGCCATCGAAGAGGGCGTGACGAGCGTCAACATCATCGACCGATCGGTACTGCACAGCCGAGTGTCGGCATCAAATGGTAAAACATACACCCAATTTATTATAGGAGGACATATACAATGATCGAAAAGTTCAAGACCAACGCCGAAGTCATCGAGAATGGCGACAAGTACCTCTATGGCAACCACGTCCGTATGCCCCTTTCCATCGAGCGCGGCGAAGGCGCTTACGTCTTTGATAAGGACGGCAACAAGTACCTCGACTTCATCGGCGGTATCGCCGTCAACGGTCTCGGTCACTGCCATCCCGCGATCGTGAAGTGCCTCGAAGAGCGCGCCCACACGATTCTGCACTGCTCCAACTACTTCTACAACGAGCCTGCCGTCCAGACCGCGAAGCTCATCGTCGAAAACAGCTGCTTCGACAAGGTTCTGTTCGCCAACTCCGGCGCTGAGGCCAACGAAGGCCAGATCAAGCTCGCCCGTAAGTATGCCAAGGAT
>SFOL01000059.1 GCA_004552385.1 Bacteroidales bacterium
AACCGCCCGGAACACCTGCTCCACGCTTTCTCGCATATTCTCCGCAGCGACTTCTTTTTTTATCGCTTCTTCTAAGGTCGTAACACCACGGGCGATCGGGAAAAATGCATCGATTCCGGCTGCATTGCATGCCTTTGCTTCTTTTGTCACGCTTCCGGCAAAGGCCAGAACACGCACACCATGCTTTTTCGCAAGCTTTGCAACCCCGACCGGTGCCTTGCCCATCGCGGTCTGGAAGTCCAGCTTTCCCTCACCCGTAATCGCATAATCTGCATCTGTGAGCTCCTGCTCCAGCCCAACCGCATTCAAGATCAGCTCGATCCCAGGTGTCAGCTCAGCCTTCAAAAAGCTGCGGAACGCGAATCCAAGTCCACCGGCTGCGCCAGCTCCCGGCTCCTGCATATAATCTGATCCTATTGCTTTTGCCACGGCCTGCCCATAACGCGCCATCGCCGCATCCAACGGCTGCTTCATCTCTTCTGTCACACCCCTTTCGGTTGAAGTTTTCCCCACCCCCCCATGCGTGTCAAATAGTAAAGACAGGCTCGCCCGCCCCGCCGTGCTTGGCGGAGCGGGCGAGCCCGTTTGTCAGAATCTAATTCTTTGGAACACTTCGCCGGCCCGTTGCCCGGCGGCGGCTATACGCCTCACGGCGCTGTCCGCAAACTAAACCTCTTATGAGATAAGAAACCCTATATTACCTTTTATGTCTTATGTCAACATTGCAAAGGTAATCAGCCCTTTCTGCCCGGCGTAATTTTTTCAACCATTGCGCCTTGCTTATCAATCTCCGCATTCGCTTTATGCAAACGTCCTTTTCTCTCCCGCGAACGTGCTGTCGACTACACCCATCTGATACATTTTACAAGCTCTCTGAAATAGGCGGCCGACCACAGGCCCGCGCCGCTCTCTGCATTTACGAACGGGGCGAGGTCCTGTCTCACCTGCTCTATGCTTGTCTTGCCTATGCGCTCGTTCAGCATCTCCTTAATACCCTCTTTCGTCAACAGCTCTCCGCTCTCACTCTCCACTTTCTCGCTCAGGTGCTCATAGTGCAGTGGCACGTTGTTCTTAACGAACCACTCGAAGTCATACCAGTCGCGCCCCTTAGCCCTGCCGCCCCATGTGCGGTGCAGCAAGGCGTGCGTTTTGCTCGCGAAGAGGTCCGGAAGCGCCATGCACCTGACGAGGTATGATCGCGGCTGGATGGCGAGCCTCAGCTCGGTCTCGAATCGCACGGCGGGTTTTGTGTTTATCTCCACCCGTATCTTCTGCGGCTTGTCGTAGAGCGACAGCACTTCATACACTATCATGCCGTCCATCGTGCCGACAGCCTGTCTGCCGCGACACGCTTTCTCCTTAACCTCCACTTCGCGGCCCACCAGGGCGAACTCGTCCATTATGTGTTTCACGAACTTGCTGAAGTCGAACCCGTCGTCACTCTCCATCAGGCAGAAGTCCATGTCTTCACTGAACCGCTCCAGTCCGTGGAACACCCTCAGGCATGACCCTCCGCAGAACGCCGCCGTGTCGAAAAAACCGCCGTGGTAGAGTCCCGACAATATTATCTCCTGGCCGGCCTTGTAGCGAGCCGTCCTCACGTCGCGGTCTGTCGTGAGCTTATATGACGACATCATTTTCCTATAAAGATCGTTCATGCCGCAGTAGTTTGACAAGTGTGTGTATTGACGAACCTTTCTTACCCGTCTCGGCGTACGACTCCAATATCTCAGGGTCCATCTCGCAAAAGGCGTCCATGTCCAGCCGCAAGTCCTCTGTTATATACTTCTCCGCCTCAATCTTATACCTTATGTTCACTCCGACTGAGTTGGCCACCGTGTCGCAGAGGGCGCGCTCGGGGGTGGCAATGACGAATGTCGCGCCTGAGTACGTCACTTGTGTCACTCCCGTCGCGAACCCGTCGCGGGGCGTCTCGGTGTAGGTGAACATACCGAGGGGTGTGTTGAAGCTCCTCGTGTGGTTGACGGTCATCGACTGAATGGTTTGCACCCCTTCGGGTATAAGGCCGTAGAAGCGCAAAGCCGTCTGCATCGAGACGAAGGAGGGTGAGTATATGTGGTTGGCTATCAGCCCGAGACAGAGACGTTCGTCGTCTTCGCCGGGTGTGACCACGAACAGGCCTCGCTTAAGGCGGATTAGCGCGCCTTCTTCGCAAAGATGGCACACCTTGTTGTTAATCCCCTTTATCTCGGGATAGAGTGCCGACAGTGTAGATGTCGTCACCGGCACGTTGCCTAAGCCCTTTAGTCTGTCTTTCATTATCGCTAAAAGTAGCATTTTCTGGAATAGAAAATACTTCTTTTGATTATTTTCTATTCTAAATATTACTTTTTTGCGTTTAGCCGTCACTCAGCCGATGTCCCTTCTTCTTTTAGTTGACGAATTTTCGCCGACTGTTGAAAAAATATCCCTACGCATGTTGATATCTTTATGTTTGCAGTGTGCCTGTTAGAGGCGCTGAATCAGTAATAGTTTTTCATAATGGAGGTTTTTAGTAGCCGCTGTCGTGAGACAGCGGCTGGGCGTGGACAACGGTCCTGCTCTGTTTGATTGTGATTTTTCTCATAATTTAAAAAGGGAGCCCTCAGCCTTGCGGCCGTGGGGCTCCCTGCTTTTATCTGCCGTATGTCGCTTCGCGTCAGGCTTTTCTCTTTTTACCGGCAAAAACGCAAAGATATACGGCCAGCGCGGCGAAGACCGCCAGGATGCAGATCATCTCTACGGCATATTCTTGCGGCTCAACCCAGAACTCTTTGAAGAAGTCCATGCGCCCCAATATCTCGACCGGGGTCCAGAACACCACCACGACTGCTATCGCCATGCGTATGTTAGCCCCCCATGCGCCTATGCGCAACTGCTTGCGGAACATGAGGACCGAGCCGGCCATGCACACCATGCCGAGTCCCAACGTCACCGGGTGTCTCTCGCCCAGGAAGTTGTCGTCGTAGCAGAACATCAGGGCTATGTAGCACGTCCACATCATGACAATCAGCTCCATGAAAGTCACGATTGACGAGTGGCGTATCACTGGCTGCGCTTTTTTCTTCTCCGCACCGTCCAGACGCAAACGCCTTTGCACCCAGTTTATGAAGCAGCAACCCGTCCGAGTGCTGAAGACGTATAGGGTCATCACCATGACCCACAAGCCGAAGGTGGCGGGCATTATCAAATACTCGGGCTTGGTGACCACCTCGCCGTCAACCACCTCGGCCATGACACCATACCTGTTCGCGTAATATTGGAACAGGAACTCATACCACCCCGTCCAATATAGCAGTCCGCCAAAAAGGCCGCAAAGCGTCTGCCTCGTGTCGCCCTTAGCGAAGACGCCCGCTATGACTATGCCCAGGCCCACAGCGCCCATGGCGAAACCGGCGTAGTGTAATGCGCTTTCGCTCAGGATTTTCTCCATCAATATCATCAGCGCGTGACCCAATGGCATTGTCAACAGTACCATCAGGAAAGACGCTACAGATTTTCCCCAGTGCCTGCGGGTGTCACCTCTTTTCTCCTCGTCCATTTTCTCATTGTTTATTGGGCGTGCCACGCAGAGCCGCCCGATAGCTTGACTTCTTTTTAATCTTTCAAAATTAATTAAAAGTCGAGTTGCGCGCACGCCGTTTCCTCAAAAAAGAAAACCTGCCGCCTCCTTATTCGTAGAAAAATGCCGAACTTAGTGTGCGCTATTTACGTATGCGTCACTATCCCAATATGCAAATGAAAAAGTTCAACAAACGTCGGATCAGTTTTATGGTCCTCGCGCCACTCGCGCTTGTCATCTTCCTCGTGTTTTGCGCTGGGGGTTACGTCTATATCGCCCTCAAGAGTGACATCTCGTCTCTCCAGCAGGAGCTGCTCAAGGGCGAGATCAGGACTGTGAAAGCAACCTTTGACCAGAAGCACTCCACTTCTGAGATGACGGCTAAACTTTTCAACCAGGAGTTCGACACGTTCTACGCCGCCGTGGCTTCTGCCGACACTGTGAGCATCAAAGATGAGCTCAAATGGTCAGCCTCCTCCATTCAGGCTTGCGGATATCTCTTTACGAATGTCGATGGTGGATACGTCTGCGGCTCTTATCCCGAAGATGAGCTCGACGCGCAGCAGCTTGTCTTGCTTGCCGAAATCGTCGATCAACGAGGGATGGTGACCGCGTCGGGCGACTTCATCAACAATAACATATGCGACTTCACAGCCGTGCTCGTCAAGAACGGCGACGGCGAGAAACTCGGCATGGCCGTCATCGTCAATTTCGTCTCAAGCTCGGACGCGACTCTCAAGGCCGTGAGCGATCAGCTGGGAGTCGACTGCTTCATTTTCCATGGCGACAAGTGCGTCCTCTCGGCCAATGAGGAGCGTGAAGCCTCGTCAATCGTGCTCGACCCCGAAATCTCGCTCGCCTGCTATAGTCGCCTCACCCCTTGGATGGGTGTCTCCGACATGCTGGGCCGTGATATGCACATCTTCGCCATACCGCTTGTCTCGGCCGACGCCAAGGCCCTCGGTTGCATCGTCATCAAGTCCGACACCGACTCGACCGACCGCATCATATCGTCGTTACGTATCCTCGTGCCAGCCTTCCTCGCCGTTTTCCTCGCTGTCTTCTTCGTCCTCTCGTTTAGGATTAACAAGCGAGTCATACGCCCGCTCGGCGATATCGTCAATGGCGTAAACAGGATCTCCCGCGGCGACATCTCTCAACCCGTCGTCTGCAACAACGCCTGCTACGAGATCGAAACTCTCGCCAACAGCCTCAATGATGCTCAAGACAAGTTCCGCATGGCCCTCACGCCCATCTACGACACCACCGAGGCCCTCATGAACTCCGCCGACCAGCTAAGCAACGCCTCCGAGAGCCTCTCCAACGCCGCCAACAGGCAGGCCGCGTCGCTCGAGGAGATCTCAAGCTCCATGGAGCAGATGGGCGCCAACATACAGCAGAACACCGACAACTCCGTCCACACTAACAAACTGACCGAGGAGATGTCCGCCATGGCGTCTAAGCTCGGAGGTGCCAGCAGCAACAGCTTCGAGGCCATCCAGAATATTGCGAAGAATATCAACGACATCAACGACCTCGTGAGCCAGACCAACATCCTCGCGCTCAACGCCTCTGTCGAGGCCGCAAGGGCAGGCGAACACGGACAGGGCTTCGGTGTCGTGGCGAAAGAGGTAGGCAGATTGGCTGAGCAGACGCACGAGACGGCCGACAGCATCAACGAGACGGCCACCAGCAGCATCAACGAGGCCGAGGAGGCCTTCAACCAGACGCAGCAGCTCATGCCGAGAATTGAGAAGATTGCAAGCCTCATCAAGGAGATCACGACCGCCAGCGTCGAGCAGTCTTCAGGCGTCGCGCAAGTCAACACGGCCATTCTCGACCTCAACAGGGTCACTCAGCAGAATGCCGCAGGGGCCGAAGAGATCGCCGCAAGCACCATGCAGATGAGGGATATGGTCAACGACCTCCAAAAGTCGGTCGCCATGTTCAAGCTGTAGACTTCTCCACACACCTCTCAAGGAGGACGAGATCAAGCCCTGCGGGATTGCCCCGCGGGGCTTTGTCTTGTTTTGTGCATGCCACTTTCTTTCGTCACCGATTTTGGCGCTATTTTTGCGCGTTTCGTCACCGATTAACGTCGTTTCGTCAAAATGTCAAGCATCCATTGAGCCGTCCGGCTCGCTACAACTAACTTCGCCGTTGCGTTATGGTTATTATAATCATCACGACTTTGATTTCGTCAGCGAGCCAGCCCCTCACCTCTCTGTGGATAATCCCGACAAATTAGACTCGGATATGTGGGCTGAGGCTGCTAACGCCCGGCTCCAATGCCGCTGGAATACGTAACCGCCAATATAATCTTCGTCAAGATCATAATTATGTCTGTCGCCCGGGTTGACATCGCAAGCCCGGGCGTCATTTTTTGCCTTGACTATTTCCGCTGCCAAACCATAACCGTACGTCGTTTTCGCCGTATAAGAACAATGATTTTGCTCAATTTGAAATTTATGTTGTACCTTTACGTACTTTTATATTGATATGCTTATGACTAAAATAGGAGCCAATAAGGATTTCCTCGAATTCGCCTACCAACTATATCACACCATGCAGGCCAACGAGATCAACCTGGTCTACGAGGGTGTGGTGACGCAGGAGATTACCAAGACTTTCACGGCCCTCACCGAGAAGAACATGGTTAAGAACGAGGAGACGAGCCAAGTGCAGCGTAAAGTCTTCAACGTCATGGTGGAATGCCTGCAGAACATATCCAAGCACGCCGACCCCATGGATGGCGAGGAGGATGAGGAGAGACGTGGAATCGTGCTCGTGTCGCACGGCGAGAAAAGCTACAATGTCATAACCGGAAACGTTATAAAGGCCGAGAAGAGGGCGGGCCTCGAGGCCACGCTCGAGCATATCAACAGCCTCGACAAGGAAGGTCTCTCTGCGCTCTACAAACAGCAGATCCTCGGCGGCAAAATATCTGAGAAAGGCGGAGCCGGACTCGGCTTCATCGATATAGCCAAGAAGAGCGGTAACAAGATAGCATATCAGTTCAAAGAGCTAACCGACGACTACTGCTTCTTCATCATCATCACGACTATTTCGCGGAATTAAAACAGCAAACATACTTTATCACAATGGAAGTTTTAGATATCAAGGGTACTGACGACACCCCATCGGTCAAGATGGACAAAGATGCAAACATCATTGAGTTCTCCGGACGCTCCCTCCCCGAGGATGTCGCTACGTTCTACAAACCCGTAATGGACTGGATCGACGCCTACAAAGAGGAGCCCAACGACCATATCGATGTCTGCTTCAAGCTCGAATATTTCAACACTGCCTCGTCCAAGATGCTTCTTGACATCCTGCTCAAACTTGAGGATATTTCCGACAAGGTGACGGTCAAGTGGTATTCACATGAGGACGAGGAGGATATTGAAGACGCAGGCAAGGAGTACGAGGACATCGTAGAGGTCCCGTTCGAGTTCATAAAATACTAATTTTGCACGTATGAGCCACGGCCCGCCCACCCGTCCCGGGCGGCGGGCTTATGTGGTCTAAAAGGCAGCCTCCCTGACCGGAGGTAGTGATTTTCTTTACAGAGATAGTTGTATGAGTGAGGAGATTCTTGAGCACCTTATGAACCTGTTTGGCATACTTGCCAAGCAAGGCGGCGGCGCGACCGATGTCGAGGTCAGCTTCCTGAGCAAGTTCCTCAGTGACCAAATCGCGTCCGCCAAGGTCGGAGAGTATCTCGAAAAGTTCAAGGAAAAGGCGAGCGAGAGGGCGCAATTCGATGAGACTAAGGGTCACATCGTGGTCGATATGAAGGACTCGATGAAAACCCTCAAGATATGCCGCGCCGCCAACAAAGCTCTCTCAAAAGAGCAGAAGGTCGTCGTCCTCGTCCGCCTCTTCGAGATGGAGAGGGTCTATGACGAGGCATATCAGGGCAAACTCGTCACCGTCAAGGCATGGAAAGGCAAGAGCCGGCGTGAGGCCGAGGAGCTCGACGCGCAGGAAGACGCCGCCACCATCATCAAGCTCCGAGAGGAGGTTGTCAAGACCGCTGGCGAGACCTTCACGCTGGCAAAGGACGAGATTGACAATATCAAGCTCTTCTGCGGTGCGTCGACCGACGGCTCCTCCAAGGCGGAAGATCTCGACAAGGCGGATTTCATCATCTCCGATTCACAACCCGACGAGGCCTACTCCGCGGCTTGCCACATTGTCGACACCACTATCGACGGCTGTCTCGCCATTCTGCGCATCGGCAGCGCTAACCTCTTCTTCCTTAAGTACAACGGCTCAAGGGACGTCTCCATCAACGGTCTCACCGTCAACCCCGGCACCATCTACCCGCTCCCGAGCGGCTCTTTCGTCAAGACTCCGCGCGGTTTGCTTTATTATACCGACATCGCCGCGCGTCTTTCTAAGGAGACCAACGTCCAGAAGATCTCTTTCGAGGTCAATCACGTCTGGTTCCGTTTCAAGACGGGTGGCATTGGGCTCCGCGACATTAACATGTACGAGGAGCAGGGCAAGCTCGTCGGCATCATGGGAGCCTCCGGCGCGGGCAAGACGACGCTTCTCAACGTCTTGTGCGGCAACGAGGCGCCTTCAGAGGGTGACGTCCTCATTAACGGGCTCAACCTCCACACCCAGAAGGATCAGCTCGAGGGTGTCATAGGACTAATCCCGCAAGACGACCTCCTTATCGAGGAGCTGACCGTCTATCAAAACCTCTACTACAGCGCGAAGCTCTGCTTCAAAGGTCTCTCTGAAGACGAGATTAACGCCAAGGTCGACAAGACGCTCAAGGATCTCGGACTCTACGAGAGGAAAGACCTCCAAGTGGGCTCGCCTCTCAACAAGATGATCTCGGGCGGTCAGCGAAAGAGGCTTAACATTGCTCTCGAGCTCATTAGGGAGCCGGGTGTGCTCTTTGTCGATGAGCCCACGTCCGGCCTCTCCAGCCGCGACTCCGAGAACGTCATGAACCTGCTCCGAGAGCTCGCGCTCAAGGGCAAGCTCGTCTTCGTCGTCATCCACCAGCCCTCGTCCGACATCTACAAGATGTTCGACAAGATGTTCATCCTCGACACCGGGGGCTACCCCGTCTACTACGGAAACCCCACCGAGAGCATCATTCATTTCAAGACCGAGGACAACCAGACAAATGCTGATGTAGGGCAGTGCCCCACCTGTGGTAATGTCAACCCCGAGCTCGTCTTCAACATTCTCGACGCAAGCGAGAAAGACGAGTATGGCAACACCACAAGCAGGCGCAAGAAGAGCGCTGAGGACTGGAACAAGATATATAACGAGAAGGTTCTGCCAAAAGTGCCAAGGGTGAAGACGGTCTCCGAGAAGCCGCCCAAAAGCCTTGACATTCCCGGTTGGTTCAAGCAGTTCTGGATCTATACACAGCGCGACTTCTGGGCCAAGATCAGCAACACCCAGTACATCGCCCTCAATATCCTCGAGGCCCCAGTGCTCGGGTTCATCCTGGCGTACCTCATACGCTACATTGTGGACCCTGACTCTGACGTCTACGTCTTCCGCGAGAACGCCAACATACCCATCTACATATTCATGGGCACCGTCGTGGCGATCTTCTTCGGGCTTATCATAAGCGCCGAGGAGATTTTCAAGGACGCCAAGATTCTCAAGAGGGAGAGGTTCCTCAATCTCAGCCGGTCGGCCTACCTGATGAGCAAGATTTTCATCCTCATGGGTATCTCCGCCATTCAGATGGTGCTCTTCGTTCTTGTCGGCAACTGGGAGATCTCTTTCACAGGCATGAATTTCCAGTTCTGGCTCATGCTCTTCACCGTGGCCGTTTCGTCGGACATCCTCGGTCTCATCATCTCCTCCACGTTCAATTCCATCG
This sequence comes from Bacteroidales bacterium, assembly GCA_004552385.1. Lineage (GTDB taxonomy): Bacteria > Bacteroidota > Bacteroidia > Bacteroidales > Marinilabiliaceae > W3P20-009. Next base: position 9,423 of record SFOL01000059.1, read on the forward strand.
TGACCATCTACATCATGATCCCTCTCATCATGATCCCGCAGATGGTGCTCGGCGGCGCCATGTTCACTTTCGACAAGCTCAACAAAGACATATCGTCTGTCGACAAGGTGCCACTCCTCGCCGAGGTCATCCCGGCGCGATACGCCTACGAGGGCCTTATTGTCTACCAGTACAAGAACAACGACTTCGAGAAGGCCTTTTTCCAAGACGAGCTGCTTGAGCGTCAGGCTGACTTTAAGACGGTCTACTACCTGCCTAAGGTCAAAGACGTCCTCGACGCCGCACAGGCCGCGCGTAAGAAGCCCGAGATTGAGAACCTCGAGCAGTATCTCACCGACCTCGCCCTTGTGCGCAATGAGCTCGGCAAGGAGACCCGACGTGTCCCGTCCATCAAGTTCGACGCGCTCGACAGGATCTGTCAAGAGCACTTCAACGACGCCGTCTACGAGGCGGCCGAGGACTACATTCTCGCACTCGAGGAGTTCTATCAGGCGCAGTTCATGAATTCTAACGCCGCACGCGAGCGTAAGATTAACTATTACCTCGAGCATCAGAAAGATGTCTACAACGCGCTGAAAAACAGGTGCTACAACGATGCTGTCTCCGATGTCGTGACAAAGACGTTCGACAAGAACAAGATCCTTCGCGATGGTGACAGGCTCATACAGATTAAAGATCCTATTTATCAGATGCCTGAACCCGAGGGAGTCCTGCCTTTCCGGAGCCAGTTCTTCTCGCCCTACAAGTATTTCTTCGGCACGTATATTGAGACACTTTGGTTCAACATCATAGCCGTCTGGCTCATTTCCGCCTTTCTCTACGCTATTCTCTACTACGACGTCACGCGCCGCGCCTTCGAGTGGCTTGGAGACCTCCACGTCGGCAAGCGCTTCGCTCCGTTAGCTGATAAGGTGAAGGCTCTATCCGCCAAGCTGCCGCGCAAGGGCAAGAAGGCGTGAGGCTCGCTTTGTTTTCCCTATAGAACTCGATTATAAACACTTTTCAGTATGATTATCCTCAATAGCGGAAACGCTCTCAAAATTGCGGCGGCGGCGCTTGGCGTCAGCCTCCTGTCTGCTTGCGGCAATACTTCGAGCAACAATAATCAGTTCGACGAGATTCCGGACAGCCTACAAGGCGCGCCCCTCCAGCTCTCTGAGAATGTTGTCAACGATATGATCCAGAACATTTCCTCTCCTGTCGAGATGGCAAACCAGATCCTCAAGAGCGGAGCCGCTTTCGACAAGTCTGTCCTTAATGACGCCGAGAAAATGAAGGATTATAACACCAGCTTCAAGC
>SFOL01000163.1 GCA_004552385.1 Bacteroidales bacterium
CGCAGGCCGCCGTCCCGCCCTCAACAAGCTCCTCACTGAGGCGGAGAACAACTTCTGCGCTTACGCCCTCGGCGGCGGCCACCGCCACACGCCCGAGATCGAGCAGAACATCGCCTACATCACCGGCAAGGATCTGATGAAGCCCGAGACCTGGCAGTACATCAACTTCCAGCCGCACCTCCTGCCCCAGGTCCGCGGTATCGAGGTCACCATCTACGCTACCTGCGACAGAGACTTCACCAACGAGGAAGTTTACGAGCTCTACAAGGACTTCTACAAGGATGAGCCCTTCGTCAAGGTCTTCCCGGCGAGCCTGCCCGTTCAGACCAAGTGGGTCTACGGCACGAACTTCTGCGAGATGACCCCGACCTTCGACGCGCGTACCCACCGCCTGATCGTCTCCTCCGTGATCGACAACATCGGCAAGGGCGCAGCCGGCCAGGCCATCCAGAACATGAACCTCATCATGGGCCTGCCCGAGACCACCGGCCTCATGATGCCCCCGATGTATCCGTAATTTTCGGTTCGACGAGTTTCGACCCGATTTAGGCAAGAATGCTGTTAAACTAACGTTAAGAGAGGAGATCCCCCCACATGTCCAATCTGAAAAAGATCGAGGGCGGCGTTACCACGCCGCAGGGCTTCACCGCCGGCGCGGTCTACACCGCCATCAAAAAGCGCGAGAACAAGAAGCCCGACGTCGCTGTTCTCTACTCCGACCTGCCCTGCTCCTGCGCGGCCTGCTTCACCACGAACAAGTTCTGCGCAGCTCCGGTCATCCTTGACCGCGAGATCCTGAAAAAGGGCAAGGCCCGCGCCGTCGTCATCAACTCCGGCAATGCCAACGCCGCCACCGGCAAGCAGGGCATCGAAGACGCCCGCACCGTTGAGCGCGAGGCGGAAAAGCTGCTCGGCCTCGGCGAGGACGAAGTGTTCGTCTGCTCCACCGGCGTCATCGGCCAGAGACTTCCGGTCGACAAGGTGCTTCAGGGCATCCGCGAGATCATTCCCGCAAAGCTTGCCAAGGAGAACGGCTCCGAAGCTGCCTACGCCATCATGACCACCGATACCGTCCGCAAAGAGTGCGCCTATGAGCTGCAGCTCTCCACCGGCACCGTGAAGATCGGCGCGATGGCCAAGGGCTCTGGCATGATCCACCCCAATATGGCGACGATGCTCGTCTACGTGACGACCGACGCCAAGGCGGATCCCGCAGACCTGCAGAAGATGCTCTCCGCGGCTGTGGATAAGAGCTTCAACATGTGCACCGTCGACGGCGACACCTCCACGAACGACTCGATCTTCCTGCTCGCCAACGGCGCTTCCGGCGTTGAGATCAAGACCGAAGAAGACAAGAAGGCGATGGCCGACCTCGTGCTCGCCATCTGCACCGATATGGCCCGCCGCGTCGCTTCCGACGGTGAAGGCGCGACCCACCTCATCGAGGTCGAGGCCTACGGCCTGCCCACCGAGCACGACGCGCGCCTGGTCGCCAAGTCCATCGCGGGCTCCATGCTCTTCAAGGCTGCCGTCTTCGGCCGCGACGCCAACTGGGGCCGCATCATGGCCGCTGCCGGTTACTCGGGCGCTGACGTTGACCCGACCCGTGCCGACTGCATCATCAAGAGCGCTGCCGGCGAAGTGCAGGTCATGAAGGACGGCTTCGGCGCGGACTTCAGCGAAGAGCTCGCCAAGAAGGTCCTCACCGAGCATGACATTACCGTCATTGTCCGCTTCTATCAGGGCGACGGCGAGGCCAAGGCCTGGGGCTGTGACCTCACTTACGATTACGTCAAGATCAACGGCGACTACCGCACCTAATTTTTGAAGGAGGCTCCACCATGAGCGATATCGCAAACAAGGTCGAAACTTTGATGGAGGCAATGCCTTACCTTCAGAAGTATCAGGGTAAGATCATCGTCATCAAGTACGGCGGCAACGCCATGATCAACGAAGAGCTCAAGGACGCCGTCATGCACGACGTGGTGCTGCTCAAGCTCCTCGGCATGCGACATCCCCGTCGAGTTCATCGAGGGCCTGCGCTACACCTCCGCCGACATCATGCGTGTTGTCGAGATGGTGCTCGTCGGCCAGGTGAACACCGAGCTCGTCGGCTTTATCAACAAGCTCGGCGGCAAGGCGGTCGGCCTTTCCGGCGTCAGCGGTGATATCTATCACTGCCACCAGCGCGACGAGGTCCACGGCTACGTGGGCGACATCGACTATGTCGATCCCAAGCCCATCTTTGCCATGCTCGACGCAGGTTACATCCCCGTCATCGCCCCCGTCGGCACCGACGGTCAGGGCCACACCTTCAACATCAACGGCGATACCGCCGCGGGCAAGCTCGCTTCCGCGCTGGGCGCTGAAAAGCTCGTGATCCTCACCGATATCGAGGGCCTGTGCAACGACATCAAGATCCGCGACGTCATCAGCTATCTGAACATCGAGGATGTCAAGGCACTCAAGGACAAGGGCACGATCGCCGGCGGCATGATCCCGAAGGTCGACTGCTGCGTGCAGGCCATCGAAGAGGGCGTGACGAGCGTCAACATCATCGACCACCGCACAGCCGAGCGTCGGCATCAAATGGTAAAACATACACCCAACTTTTATTATAGGAGGACATAATAATGATCGAAAAGTTCAAGACCAACGCCGAAGTCATCGAGAACGGCGACAAGTACCTCTATGGCAACCACGTCCGTATGCCCCTTTCCATCGAGCGCGGCGAAGGCGCTTACGTCTTCGATAAGGACGGCAACAAGTACCTCGACTTCATCGGCGGTATCGCCGTCAA
>SFOL01000164.1 GCA_004552385.1 Bacteroidales bacterium
GGATGCCGTGTGGCGGGACTGACAGCCGGCGCATCTACTCCTGCGAGTATCATTATGGAGGTATTAACAACAATGACGGAAGAAAACATCAACACCACTACCCCTGAAACCAGCGAATCCTTTGAAGAACTGCTTGAAAAGTCTTTCAAGACTCTTAATACAGGAGATAAGGTGACCGGCATCGTGACCGCGATCGGCACGACCGAGATCCAGGTCGACGTCGGCTGCAAGCAGGCAGGCTACATCCCTGTTTCTGAGCTGAGCAGCGACCCCGACGTGAAGCCCGAGGACGTCGTCAAGGTCGGCGACGAGATCGAAGCTTATGTTGTCCGCGTCAACGACGTGGAAGGCTATGCCACCCTTTCCAAGAAGCGTCTCGACGCTGTCAAGCTTTGGGAAGACATTGAGACCGCCGTTGAGGACAAGACCGTTCTCGAAGGCACCGTGACCGAAGTGAACAAGGGCGGCATTGTCGTCTCTGTCAAGGGCGTGCGCGTCTTCGTGCCCGCTTCCCAGAGCGGTCTGCCCAAGGATTCCGACCTTGGCCAGATGGTCAAGCAGAAGGTCAAGCTCCGCATCACCGAGGTCAACCGCGCCCGCCGCCGCGTGGTCGGTTCCATCAAGTCCGTGCTCAACGAGGAGCGTCAGGCTGCTCAGGCCGCCGTTTGGGAAGGCATCGAGGTCGGCAAGCACTACGACGGTGTCGTGAAGTCCATGACCTCTTACGGCGTGTTTGTTGACATCGGCGGCGTGGACGGCATGGTTCACATCTCCGAGCTGAGCTGGAGCCGCATCAAGAACCCCGCCGAGGTCGTTTCCATCGGCGATCACCTCGACCTCCATCGGCGATCACCTCGACGTGTATGTCATCTCCTTCGACCCCGAGAAGCGCAAGATTTCCCTCGGCGTCAAGGATCGCACCCAGAACCCCTGGGATGTGTTCATGAACACCTACAAGGTCGGCGACGTTGCCAACGTCCGCATCGTCAAGCTGATGACCTTCGGCGCTTTCGCTGAGGTCGTTCCCGGCGTGGACGGCCTGATCCATATCTCCCAGATCGCTGACCGCCGCATCGACAAGCCCTCCGACGTCCTGTCCGAAGGCCAGATGGTCGATGCGAAGATCACCGCCATCGACGAGGAGAAGAAGAAGATCTCCCTCAGCATCCGCGCGCTGCTCAGCGGCGAGGAAGAGGCTCCTGTCGAGGAGTAATTTTCCCGAACTGAAAAGAGACAGGCTCCGGCCTGTCTCTTTTTTACGTTCTTTTTTACGCTGACACGTAAGAAAGACTTTGCAAACGGCGCTCGGTATGCTATAATTGTTAAAGTTTCGACATAGTTCCGAAATGATAATCAAATTCACATACATACAGGAGGAATTATCCATGGATTACGCAGCGCTTTATCAGAAGAAGCTGACCTCTGCCGCGGAAGCCGTCAAGGTCGTCAAGAGCGGCGACTGGGTCGACTACGGCTGGTGCACCAACCATCCCTACACACTCGACAAGGCTCTGGCCGCACGCCAGAATGAGCTCAAGGACGTCAAGGTCCGCGGCGGCGTGACGATGTGGATGCCCGAGATCTGCAAGGCCGAGGACGCCGGTGAGCACTTCACCTGGAACTCCTGGCATTGCAGCGGTATCGACCGCAAGATCATCTCCAAGGGCATGGGCTATTTCATTCCCATGCGCTACAGCGAGCTGCCGCGCTTCTACCGCGACGGCAACGCCACAGTCGATGTTGCGATGATCCAGGTCACGCCGATGGATAAGCACGGCAACTTCAGCTATGCGCTCGCGTCCTCTCACCTGGCCGACATGCTCGACACTGCCAAAACCGTTATTGTTGAAGTCAACAAGAACCTGCCGTGGGTTTACGGCCTCACCGGCTGCGAGATCAACATCAAGGACGTCGACATGGTTGTGGAAGGGGAGAATCCTCCCGTTGCGCAGCTCGGCGCGGGCGGCGCCCCCACCGAGGTCGACACCGCGGTCGCCAACCTTGTCGTGCCTGAGATCCCGAATGGCGCGTGCCTCCAGCTCGGCATCGGCGGCATGCCCAACACCATCGGCTCGATGATCGCGCAGTCTGACCTCAAGGACCTGTCCGTTCACACCGAAATGTATGTCGACGGCTTTGTCGACATGGCCCTCGCCGGCAAGATCACCGGCAAGCACAAGCAGCTCGACAAGGGCCGTCAGGTCTTTGCCTTCGCCGCCGGCACGCAGAAGCTCTATGACTACATGGATCGCAATCCCGAGGTCATGGGTGCGCCGGTCGACTATACGAACGACGTGTTTGTCATCTCCCAGATCGACAACTTCATCTCCATCAACAACGCCATCGACTGCGATCTGTTCGGTCAGGTGAATGCCGAGTCCGCGGGCATCAAGCACATCTCCGGCACGGGCGGCCAACTCGACTTTGCGATGGGCGCGTACCTCTCCAAGGGCGGCAAGAGCTTCATCTGCATGTCCTCGACCGTCACGGGCAAGGACGGCACGGTCAAGAGCCGCATCGTTCCCACGCTGACGCCCGGCTCCATCTGCACCGACCCGCGCTCCTGCACGCACTACATCGTCACCGAGTATGGCATGGTCAACCTCAAGGGCCTTTCGACCTGGCAGCGTGCCGAGGCGCTCATCGGCATCGCGCATCCCGACTTCCGCGAGCAGCTCATCGCCGACGC
>SFOL01000165.1 GCA_004552385.1 Bacteroidales bacterium
AGAGGGCTGGGACGAAGGTCAGGACGAGGAGGAACTCTTCGAGTTCGCGATGCACGAGCGCCAGTACAGGGACTATCGGAGCGGCGTGGCCAAAGAGCGCTTCAACGCCGAGCTGGCCGACCTCAAGGCCAAGGCGAACGCCCCGATCGAGGTGGTGCGTCCTGTGGTCGAGATGCCGAAGTTCGATGTGGATGAATATACCAGGCGCTACCCTCACGCCGTTCCTGTCCAGGCTCCGGCCAAGGGTCAGCTTCTCTGGCAGGTCGACGTGGAGGACGATTCCGTAGCGCCGATCGCCGGCACAGAGGTCAAGGCCGGAAAGGGCATAGGCTTCGTGCAGACATATTACGGAATGGAGGAACTGGTTCCCGCCGTTGACGGTCGCATAGTGGCCACCCTCGGCAAGCAGGGTGACAAGGTCGCCAAAGGTGAGATCGTCGCCTTTGTCGAAGGTGCCGCCGACGCCGCCGACGCAGCGGATGATGCCGGTGCAGCCGGTTCCACTGGCGCAGCCGGGGATGCAGGTGTAGCCGGTTCCGCTGGCGCAGCCGGTGATGCAGGTGTAGCCGGTTCCGCTGGCGCAGCCGCCAAGTAATGAATATTCAAAAAGGATTGAAAGCTGTTTCTCCGGTCACTTCAGCAGACTCAGTGACCGGAGAAACTTTAATCGCTTCGACAAGTTCAGAGGCCGAAAAAGCGACCTGCCGTAACAACACCATTGTTTCGGGCGCTTCGGTGGTTGGCGGACTTTGTCAAACCGCAAGCCCTGATGCCGAAAATGTAGGCTCAACCATCGAAAGATTAAACACATACGAGTCGTTTCCAGACCGCAATCCAATTCCCGTTGAGCGGCATCCTTTCGAGCCATTCCTGCCGGCTAATGCCAAGGTGCTGGGAGCATAGATTTTTACTACCCGAATTTCATCAACGACATGTGGCGGATTATGGGTCTGATATTTTTCAACGACAAGAACCGTTTCGTGGACGTTGCCGCCAAGAAATTCAGACTGGATGACATAGTGGATTTCTGCACCGGAACCGGCATAGCGATGTACGACACCGCCACCGCCGTCCGCCGCCTGAAAGACAACGCCTCCGACAAGTTCCTGGAGGTAGTGACCCCGACCGACATCCCCGCCCTGTTGAGGCAGATCCCTCAGTGCCAAGCCATTGTCACCACCGGCGAGAAAGCCACCGACACCCTCTGCCAAACCTTCGGCACCTCCGCCCCCGCCACCGGTGAATATTCAGAATTTCATTTCGAAGGCCGCCCGATGCGCCTCTACCGTATGCCATCCTCCTCCAGAGCCTACCCCCTCCCCCTGGAACAGAAAGCCGCCGCCTACCGCCGCCTCTTCACCGCCCTCAATATGGTATAGCCAGTATAGCCAGCCCCGGTGCAGTTCCACGGGCGTCCCAACGGTGCAGTTCCACGGCGCGTCACAACGGTGATGTACTACGATGTGATCCCACACCCCACCTCAGGCAACATTTTAACCCAATATCGTCACCCGAGAGTGCAGCACGACACGCTTGGGCAACACTTCAGCGCTTCTTCGTCACCCGAGAGTGCGGCACGACACTTTCAGGCAACACTTCAGCCCATTTTCGTTGCCGAAAGGTGCAAGGCAGAATGACGTAAGGAAGAATGGGACTCTTCGGCAACGAAACCCATACTTTTCGTCGCCCAAGAGTAAAATACGGCACGCTTGGGTGACACTTCCGAGCATTTTCGTCGCCCGAGGGTGTAGCGCGGCACGCTTAGGCAACACTTTCGTACATTTTCGTCGCCCGAGAGTGCAGCGCGGCACGCTTGGGTGACACTTCTATCCATTATCGATGCCCAAAGGTGCAAGACAGAATGACGTAAGGATGAAGGGGACTCTTCGGCAACGAAACCCATACTTTTCGTCGCCTGGGGGTGCAGCGCGGCACGCTTGAGCGACACTTCCGCGCATTTTCGTCGCCCGAGAGTGCAGCACGACACGCTTGGGTGACACTTCTATCCATTATCGATGCCCAAAGGTGCAAGACAGAATGACGTAAGGATGAATGGGACTCCTCGGCAACGAAACCCACACTATTCGTCGCCCGAGGGTGTAGCGCGGCACGCTTAGGCAACACTTTCGTACATTTTCGTCGCCCGAGGGTACAGCGCGGCACGCCTGGGTGACACTTCCGTGCTTTTTCGTTGCCGAAAGGTGCAAGGCAGAATGACGTAAGGATGAAGGGGACTCTTCGGCAACGAAACCCACACTTTTCGTCGCCCGAGGGTGTAGCGCGGCACGCTTAGGCAACACTTTCGTACATTTTCGTCGCCCGAGAGTGCAGCACGACACTTTCAGGCAACACTTCCGCGCATTTTCGTCGCTCAAAGGTGCCGCACGGTACTCTTCGGCAACAAAATCCACACTTTCCGTCGTCTGGAGGGCTGGGCTACTTCTATCTTATGTCGTAGAGGTTGGAGTTGCCGGAGGGGTAGTACGGGAGAGAGGGGTCTTCGATCAGGGCATCCACGTTAAGCTTGTGACGGGCCATTACGTTGCGCTCAAGGAAGGACTTTTGGAGGTCGAGGGTGAAGTGCATGAATCCGGCGACGGAGTGGTTGTTGGACAGATAGCG
>SFOL01000166.1 GCA_004552385.1 Bacteroidales bacterium
CCTAGCCCAGGGCATCGCCCTGGGTATAATGGCAATCAGCAATGCGCCCTGTAAGGGCAACAGCTTTATATATTGCCTGGAGTTTTAAAGCTTTTGCCCTTACAGGGCGACAGGTTACCGCCCCAAACAACCCAGGGCGCTGCCCTGGGCTAAGAGCTTCTGCCCTTACAGGGCGTGCTGTTTATATGAACTTCTGCCCTTTCAGGGCGTGCTGTTTATATGAACTTCTGCCCTTTACCTTTGCTTTACCCTTCGGCCAGCGATTTTCAATTCCGCTACGCGTCGGTGACCGTTGGTTCAGGGCGTGTGGGGCTTACTTGCGAAATTTGAATCCTTAACTCCTGCAAAAAATAAAAAGAACATTACAAGATAAAAAAATGAAATACAGATATATTTGGTTGCTCTGCATGGTGGCGATGCTTTCGCTTCCTGTAGGAGCACAGGACGTGAAGAAGAGTGCTGCGCCCTTGGTGGCGGGCGAGGAGGAAGTAGTAGAGGACAGGGACGAAAGCGAGGCGGCGGCAGACACACTCTGTGCCGACTCCTTAGCTGCCGACTCGTTGGCTGTCGATTCCATCACAGCCGGCGGCTTGCGCCTGCCTTGGCCCGAGAATGTAAGGCAGGGGCTCGACCGTCTCTTACAGAACGATATGTTCGAGACTTCGCAGGTTGCCATCATGGTGTGGGACTTGCAGGCCGACTCGTGCATCTATCGCCATCGCGAGCGTCAGCTCATGCGCCCTGCCAGCACGATGAAGCTGCTCACAGCCATCACAGCCCTCGACAGGTTGGGCGGCTCTTATCAGTTTAAGACGCAGCTCAAGTACACGGGCAAGATAGAGGAGGGCGTGCTCCAGGGCGACGTGTACTGCGTGGGCGGCATGGATCCGCGATTCAACAACGACGACATGCGGGCTTTTGTGAGCAGTCTGCAGGACATGGGTGTCGACACCATCCGTGGCAGCATCTATGCCGACCGCTCGATGAAGGACGCCGATCTCCTGGGCGAGGGCTGGTGCTGGGACGACGACAATCCTGTGCTTTCGCCGTTGGTCTTTGCCCGAAAGGACGGGTTTATGGATCGTTTCGTCGACAGGCTGAAGGATGCAGGCATCGTGCTCGAGACCGACACGCCTCAGGTGAAACGCTGTCCTGAGAGCGCCTTTTCGGTGTGCACGCGCTTCCACACCATGGATCAGATCATGCACAAGATGATGAAGGAGAGCGACAATCTCTATGCCGAGAGTATGTATTATCAGATAGCCGCCTCTACGGGCAACCGTCCTGCCAGCGCCAAGAGTGCGCGCAGCGTGGAGCGACAGCTCCTGCGCAAGCTCGGACTGGATGCCTCGCGCTGCAGGTTGGCCGACGGCTCGGGCCTCTCGCTCTACAATTATCTCAGTGCCGAACAGGAATGTCAGCTCCTGCGTTATGCTTATCGCAACGAGAACGTTTATCCTCATCTTCGTCCCTCGCTGCCCATTGCCGGCATCGACGGCACGCTGAGGAAGCGAATGCGTGGCACTTCAGCAAGCGGCAACGTGCGGGCCAAGACGGGCACGCTGACAGGCATCATCACTCTTGCCGGCTATTGTACGGCAGCCAACGGGCACGACCTGTGTTTCGTCATTCTCAACAATGGCATCATGCATGCCGTCAATGCCCGCCGTTTTCAGGACAGGGTGTGCGCATTGCTGTGCCAGCCGTAATTTTTAAAGGTAAAATGGTAGAAAAGGTAAAAAGGTAAGTAATTCAAGTTTCGCAAGCTCAGAAGTTAAAGGAGTTAAAGGAGTTATCGCTCCCTACGGTCGCTGAGGAGTTAAGACAACAGTCTTTTTGGCGTAGTTATGCGAAAGTTGAGTAAGTAAATAAAAGCGAGTGGATATGGTGTCGAATACAACTTTTTCTTATGCGATTCTTTCATGGTTTCGCGATAACGGCAGGGCTTTGCCTTGGCGCGACACCACCGACCCTTACCCCATCTGGCTGAGCGAGGTGATATTGCAGCAGACGCGTATCGCCCAGGGATGGGAATACTGGGAGCGGTTTATGCGCCATTTTCCCACTGTCGAGGCTTTGGCTTCGGCGAGCGAGGACGAGGTGCTGAGGCTCTGGCAGGGCTTGGGCTACTATTCGCGTGCCCGCAACCTGCATGCCGCCGCCCGTCAGATAGTGGCATTGGGACAGTTTCCCTCCACGCTCGAAGGCATCAGACAGCTGAAGGGAGTGGGCGACTACACCGCAGCAGCCATTGCCTCCTTTGCTTTCGGCATCAGGGCGGCAGTGGTGGACGGCAACGTGTATCGAGTGCTGTCGCGCCACTTTGGCATCTCCACCCCCATCAACTCCACGCAGGGCAAGAAGGAGTTTGCTGCCTTGGCTCAGTCGCTCCTGCCTCCTTCCGAGGTCTCAGCCTACAATCAGGGCATCATGGATTTTGGCGCCTTGCAGTGCACGCCTCTGTCGCCCCGTTGTTCCGATTGTCCGCTGATGGAGAGCTGTGAGGCTTTCCGCACGGGCAGGGTAGAGGAGTTGCCCGTGAAGCAACGCAAGCTTCAGATCAAGACGCGCCGTCTCGCCTATATATATATAAGGTGTAGGGAGTCGGCTTCCTCGCAGGCGTTTACCGCCATCCATCGCAGGGGCGAGGGCGATATCTGGCAGGGGTTGTGGGAGCCTTTCAATGCCTCGCTTCCCGACGGCACCCGTGCTGCCACGCCTGCCGAGTTGTTGCAGCAGTTGGACTGCGGTGCACCAGATGCTCATCTTCGTCTTCTGTCGCAGGGTGTGAAGCATGTTCTCACCCATCGCATTCTTCTTGCCGACTTCTATCTTCTCGAGGTTTCTCGTCGTCCGCTCCTTCCTCCCGCTTACATCTGGATTCCCGAGTCGGAAATAGACTGTTATGGAGTTCCCCGCCTCATAGAGAAGATGCTGAGCGAGGTTCATGAAGGATAATTCTTTGACTCAAGTTTCGCAAGTGGTTTAAGTACGGGCTGAAGGCCTAAAGCTTCCAGAAGCAGCACGCCCTGGAAAGGTAAAGCTCCTATAAGCAGCACGCCCTGAACCAACGGTCACCGGCCGAAGGGAAAGGTAAAGGGCAGAAGCTCTTAGCCCAGGGCATCGCCCTGGGTATAAAGGCAATGAGCAAAGCGCCCTGTAAGGGCAACAGCT
>SFOL01000167.1 GCA_004552385.1 Bacteroidales bacterium
CACCAGGGAGGAGAACAGGAAGGCAAGGCTCATGAGGCAGGCCAAATTCCCGGCCGTGAAGTCGGTCGCGGACTTCGACTTCGGCGAGGTGTCCTTCCCAGACGGCTACACCGTCGATGACCTGGTGTCATTGGAGTTTGTCCGGCAGGCCCAGGACTTCGTGTTCTACGGAGGATGCGGACGCGGAAAGACCCACCTGTCGATCGCACTGGGCGTGCTGGCGGCCGAGCGGGGCTACAAGGTCAGGTACTTCGAGACCGCGTCGCTGGTGCTGATGCTGAAGGCGGCCGTCGCCGACAACAGGCTCGAGCAGGTGCTTCGCGACATAGCCAAGGCGGACCTGCTGATAATCGACGAGTACGGCTACATCCCGATAGACATCGAGGGCGCTCGGCTGCTCTACCAGGTGATGTCGGCAACGTACGAGACGAGGAGCATGATCGTCACAACCAACATAGAGTTCGGCAAATGGGGCACTGTGCTGGGAGACGCGCACCTGGCCACGGCGACGATTGACAGGATCATGCATCATGGTCGGCTGGTTGAGTTCGGCGGGCAGAGCAGAAGGTTCGAGGAAGCCTTGATGATGGGAAGATCGGACAGTTAGCGAAGAAAGGGTGCGGCACCTTTGCAAAACGGTGAAACCCGAAAGAAGTTAGTCGTGAAATCCTAAATTTAGTTGTTGTGAAAAACAGAGAAGGGCTTGCATATCGAGAGGCAAGACGCTGGCGGGAGATGGCCGAGCATTCATTTTGCCGATTGCATTTAACGTTCTCTTAACACTTGCATTCAAACGTCTTCCCAGTTGGGAAGACGTTTTTTAGTTTGAAGGAAAAAAAGATGGCTAATCATATTGACAAAACCTATAAGCATAGTAGGATAACGTCATCACATAGGAATCGGCGAAAGGCGAGAATCATGACCATCCACAAAAGCGTATCGGAGCTGATTGGCAACACCCCTCTTGTAGAGCTTACGAACTTCGAGAAGAACCATAATCTCGACGCGACCATCCTCGGCAAGGTCGAGTTGTTCAACCCGGCAGGGTCGGTGAAGGATCGCATCGCGAAGGCAATGATCGACGAGGCTGTGAAAGCTGGCAAGGTGAACGACGACACGGTGCTCATCGAGCCCACTTCGGGCAATACGGGTATCGGCCTTGCCGCGATAGCTGCTGCTCGGGGTAACCGCCTCATCATCACGATGCCGGAGACGATGTCAATCGAGCGCCGCAACCTCATGAAGGCCTACGGTGCCGAAGTGGTTCTGACCGACGGTTCGAAGGGCATGAAGGGCGCTATTGCCAAAGCTCAGGAGCTCGCAGGCGAGATTTCCAACTCATTCATCCCGAGTCAGTTCACCAATCCAGCGAATCCGGCAATTCATGAGGCGACGACTGGCCCTGAGATTTGGAAGGATACCGAGGGCAAGGTTGATATCCTCGTTGCGGGTGTTGGCACGGGTGGCACGGTTACCGGCACGGGTCGCTATCTGAAGTCCCAGAATCCTGACGTGAAGGTCGTCGCGGTCGAGCCGGCGGGATCCCCGGTTCTTTCCGAAGGCCATGCGGGTGCTCACAAGATTCAGGGCATCGGCGCGGGCTTTATTCCCGATACGCTTGACATGTCGGTGTACGACGAGGTCATCGCCGTTGCTGACGAGGATGCGTTCGAAACGGGTCGCGAGCTCGCCGCGAAGGAGGGCCTGCTTGTCGGCATCTCGTCAGGTGCTGCCGTGTGGGCTGCGGGTCAACTAGCGCAGCGTCCCGAGAACAAGGGCAAGACCATCGTGGCCATTCTTCCCGATACTGGTGAGCGCTACTTGTCGACTGCTATGTTCAAGTTCGAGTAGCGAGTTAGCTTGGGAGTGCGGCGCCCGCGTCGCTCAACCTGAGTACTGCTGAGTCTTCTTCAAATACCCAAGGTGGCACGACGGCTTTCTTCCCCTCTCTCTGTCTAGGCTGTAGATGCCGCAAAGTGAAGCCCCCTCGATGAATGAACTCGGATCGAAGGGGCTTCGCTACGCACTGACGATGGTGCCGCCGCCGACGACGGTGTCGCCATCGTAAAGGACGAGCGCTTGGCCTGGTGCTGCGGCTCGTTGCGGCTCATCGAACTCCATCACGAGCATATGGTCCTCGATGCGCGCCCATCCAGGTTGCGCCTTCATGCGGTAATGCGTCTTGGCCGTCACGCGCAAAGGCTCATCGATGGAGGCAACAGAAATCAGGTTCACGTCGTTCGCTCGCACGGTTGCGGCGCGCGTTTCGGAGTCGGTTCCCACGACAAGTGTGTTGGTCTCGGCGTCTTTGCAGAAAACGAACAATGGTTCACCTGCGGCAACGCCGATTCCCTTGCGCTGGCCGATGGTGTAGCGGTCG
>SFOL01000060.1 GCA_004552385.1 Bacteroidales bacterium
AGGAAACCCTCGAGCACCACGAAGTTGGCCTTCTGGCGCAGCAGGCGCTTGATGGCCCAGTCGAAACGCACGTATCTGTCTTTCAGCTCGCTCATTTTTTCTGATGGTGTTGCTCGTCCTTCAAGCACGGGCAGGTTAGTGGTTGTAAATCTAAGCTTTTACGCCCACAAAAACAAAAAACCCGCCCGCCACACCCCAGACACCGGGGCGCGGCGGGCGGGTGCGGCCTACTTAGCCGCATGGCTCATATTATTGAACCTCCACGTTCTGCCATTTCTCATCCTCTTTCTTCACCTCTTTCTTTGGGAGGCTGATGGAGAGGACGCCGTCTTTGACCTCGGCGTGTACGTTCTTCTGGTCGACCTCCTCGGGCAGGCTGAAGCTCTGCTCGAACTTAGAGTAAGAGAACTCCTTGCGCAGATAGCGACGTTTTTTGCCGTTCTCCTCAAGCTGCTGCTGCTTCTCGACCGAGATTGTCATTACGTCGCCGTTCAGGCGTATCTTGCAATCCTCCTTGCGGATGCCCGGCACTGCCACCTCGACAGTGTAAGCGTTGTCCGACTCGGTCACGTTGTAGGCCGGGGTTGACTTCTGACTGGTGGTAAACCAATTCCAATCGTTTCCGAAGAAGTCATCAAAAATGTCAGGCAGCCAGTTGCCAGCCCTGTGCGCATTGTTGTAGTTGTTGTTGTAATTGTTTGCAGGTACCATATCAGTCACCTCCAGTTATATTTTTGTTATTGTTAAATGTTTGATTTTATTGAACTTCGCTCGTTGTCGTGGGTTACCCCCGGCCTCTTGCGCCGTTCGCACATCATAATTGCAAGGCTCGTGCCAACGGCTGCATGTCACGCCACGGGAGGAAGAGGAGTGATATGGTTAAAGGGCGGAGGCTCAATACGATAGACGTGGCAGATTAGACAACTTTCTAAAGAAGGGCGCGAAGCTCGTCTGTCATTTTGACCGACAAAACCGCACATATATGCCATAATGGCGTACTCATAAATAAAAATCCCCGCCCGAGTATTTTCGGACGGGGAATTATGAGTTTGACAATCAGGTCATTAAACTCAGATATCAACGATCTGGATTGATTTTTTTGAAGATTGAGGTCAGAGTCCAGTTCTTTCTCTCATTCTGTTGCAAAAGGTAGATGAGAGCCATAGTGCCGACGAGCGACGCGACGGAGAGGATTATGCTCTGCCCGGAACGCTCGGCAGACAATGCCTCGACCGGATCTGCCGTAAGCGACAGGCAGAAGACCGCCATAGCATTATTTGTGAAATGGAGAAGCATTGGGGCCCAAAGCGACCGCGTGATGGCGAACACGGCTCCCAGCAACAAGCCCAAGACGGTCCGCGTGATAAAACCCGACGGGTCCATATGAACCGCCGAGAAGACGACGGCGGAGACGAAAACCGCCACATGCCAGCTGCCCGTGGCACGCCGGAGGAGCGGCAAAAAGGCTCCGCGGAAGAACAGTTCCTCAGAAACGGCGGGCAAGATGGCCAAGACCAGGATGGCCACGGCCCAGTGGCCCACACTGTCGAACAAGCACACGCCCCCCAGCATCTCTTTATTGGCACGCGCGAGATCGTCCGGCACGCCAAGAGCTGAAGCACAGAACGCGTCCATCGACGACGTGAATTCCAAGAAAGGCTGGCAGGCCATGGTGAGGAGGAGCACTATGCCAATCACAGAGAACGGGTCACGCCCCACCCCACTCCACATGCCGGTGCCGACAGCCGCGACGCGGGAGACAAAGCCGGGCAGGGCAAAGCAGACCAGCGAGTTGACGGCAAACGCGGCCGCAGTGCCGGCATATCCGCCAACCGCCACGAGCAAATAGGCGCAGACGGCCGAGGCGATGACGAAACCTATGGCGAGCGATGCGATGAGCACGCCCGACGCGACAGGCACCGAGGCGGGACGAGAAGAAATCCTCATACGTCGCAGCGGCTACTTGGAGTTTGAGGCCGCCCTCTTGTCGCCCGCATGGCTCGGGACCGAGCCGCTGAGCAACCCGCGGAAGCGCTCGCCGTCATGAAGGAGGCGGCAAGTCTCGGCAAGCTGCTCGTCATATTGCAGGTTGTGGCCGATGGATGCCTTGCGGAGGGAATAGAAACGGATGATCTCCTCCTCCATGAGTCGGCTGATCTCGACCTTTGCCATATTCATGTCGCGCTCAAGATCGGCCTGGCATGTGGCCTTGAGGGCGTCGAACTCACTCTTGCGCGCCTCATAGACGCCATCGGACTTGGCCGCGGAGACGAGTTTGTCATAAGCGTCTTGCGAGGCGGTGCGATACTTGAAGCCGGGCCTCGTCTTGACGAACGCCATGAAGTCGTTGAAGAGTGCGTCGGTCACCTTGCCGTCATTGTCAAGTTGAGGCTTGAGTCCGCGCTTGGTGAGGTCGACAATGAAGGAGAATACCTGGTCGGTGTAGATGAGCGCGACCGTCACGGGTTTGTACGACTTGATGTCAAGAAGCACGTCAGGCGAGATTCCGCCGCCATCGTAGACAGGTCGGCCGCCACGCGTGTGGAACTCGGATATGAGCGAGTCCGGCACATAGCCCACGGCCCCGCTCTCGTCGCGGTGCGAATAGTCAATGGCCTGAATGCAACGGCCCGAAGGCGTGTAATACTTTGCCGTGGTGAGCTTGAGCATGCCGTCATAGGCGACCTCCCTCGTGGCCTGCACGAGGCCCTTGCCGAAGGATCGTTGACCGGTGACGACGGCGCGGTCAAGATCCTGCAGCGCGCCCGAGACGATCTCCGAGGCCGACGCCGAGCCCCTGTTTATCATGACGGCGAGCGGCATGACAGTATCGACCGGCTGCCTCTGGGCGGTGTAGACCCTGTCCATGGCCTTGCGGCGCCCCTTGGTCTGAAGCATCCTGGAGCCCTGCGGCACGAAGAAGTTGACGATCTGGAGGCTCTCGTCGAGCAGGCCGCCCGTATTGCCACGGAGGTCGAGGATCACGCTCTTGGCGCCCTGCTTGTCGCGGAGGTCGAGAAAAGCCTTCTTGACGGCCTCGGCGCAGTCGGTCTCGAAGCTGCGGAGGAGGATGTAGCCGATCTCGTCATCGACCATGCCGTAATACTCCACGGCATCGAGCTTGACGAGCTCGCGCTTGATGTCGACCGAGAAATTTTTCGCCACGCCCGGCCTCTCGATGACGACCTCGATGGTCTCGCCGACCTTGCCGCGGAGCTTGGAGCGGACCTGCGCCACGTCTTTCCCCCTCATGCTCTCGCCGTCTATCATGACGAAGCGGTCGCCAGGCTTAAGCCCCGCCTTTTGCGAGGGCGTGCCGGCGTAGATCTCGCGCACCTGTATGAGGTTGGTGTCCGACTTCTGGATTATGGCTCCGACGCCGCCATACTGCCCCTCGATCATGAAGTTATACTCATCCTTGTCTTTCTCAGGGATGTAAGTGGTGTAGGGGTCAAGCCCGCCAAGCATGGCATCGATGGCGTCGGGCACAAGCCTGTCGGGGTCCGGCTCGTCAACGTAGTAGAGGTCGAGGTTCTTGAATATGGAGAAGAAGATATCGAGGTTCTTCGAGATTTTGAACTGGTGCTCATCTTGCGAAGACGCGACGAGAGCGACCGCCGCCACGGACATGGCTGCGACCACGGGGAGTAGGGTGCGTTTTTTCATATGAAATAACGAAAAAAGAAAACCTCGGTTACCGAGAAGGTAATCGAGGTTTCTTGTTAGCGTGGTACCACCAGGAATCGAACCGGGGACACACGGATTTTCAGTCCGTTGCTCTACCAACTGAGCTATGGTACCTTCGCAATTGCGAGTGCAAAGTTATGGTAAAAAACGGAAACAACAAGTCCGCACGGAGAAAAAATCGTTTTTTACTCAAAATTCTCTTTGAGAAGCGTTACAAGGCTGCCCCCTGCGCACTCTTGCACGCGGCTCACCTCGTTTTGCCAAGTCAGCCTCGGCGCAAGCATCCTCATGTTGCGTCGCCAACGGGCCACGTCGTCGGGGCGCGACATGACAGACTCTATGGCTTTGGCGACAGACTCTGCCGAGACCTCGTCGACGCACATCCCGACGTCCTCACCGTCAACGATTTTCTCCATCTCGGGCAGACGGTTGGCGATTATGGGCAACCCCGCCTGTATGAAGTCGAACAAGCGGTTGGGGAGCGCGTATCGCTGGTTGAGGCTCAGGTCTTTCATAATGACGACCCCGATGTCGGCCCCGGCCATGAAAGGCGCAAGCCGCTCGAAGGGTACGCGTCCGACGAAGCTGACCCTGTCCTCCACCCCAAGCGCACGCGCCAGAGCCTTGGCGCCGGGCAGGACGTCGCCATCACCCACCACCGTGAAATGGCATAAGGGCAGACTCGGCAAGGCTCCTATGATCTCCTCGACTCCGCGGCCCACGTTGACAGCCCCCTGGTAAAGTATGGTGAAAGGCCTCGCTGACGGCCTGCCTTCGGCCGACGGCAAAGCCCTGCCGGCGAGGGGAGCGTTGCGGACCACGAGGAAGCGGCGGCCGTATCTGTGGTAAAAGATGTCGGCGATGGACTTGCACACCGTCACCGCCACGTCGGTCGGCCTCAGCCTCGGCACGCAGAAATCCTGCACCGCCTGCCATACTTTCTTGACCAGCGGCTTGCCGGCTATCTCGGGCACCTCGGGGAAGAGTTCATGGCTGTCGAACATGAGGCGCGAAGACCGCAGGCGCGAGGCGATCATGCAGCCCGCGAGCGTGTCAAGGTCAATGGAGACTATGAGGTCGGCGCCGCCGGCGAGCAGGCGCATGGCGAGCCTGAGGTTAAGCTCGGCGTAAAAGAGCGGCCCGCGCCAGAAGAGCAGCCGCATATAGTGGACGGCCGCCCCGCCCACCCTCTCCTCGCGCGGGTGAGCCCGCCCGAGGAGTGAGACGTCGAATCCGCAGTCGGTGAGCGTCTGGCGCATCTTCTCGATGCGGTAGTCAGTCGCGAAGTTGCTCTGCGAGCAGATGACGGCTCGAAGCCTGCCGCCACTTTTCTTTCCGCTTGTCATAATCTCCAAGTGATGAAACCGTCAATGCGCGGAATGACGCCATAGAGGTCGGCTATGACGCCGCCCGGCTCAAGGCGCGAGATGAAAAAATCGGGGGTGAGCGTCCGGAAGCAGTCGTGAGGGGTGGCGACGATGACGGCGGAATAGACCCCCCGCGGCTCGTCTTGCGGTGCGAATCCGTAAAGGCGCATCGAGTCATGTTTTGAGGCCACGGGGTCGACGACGTCGACAGTCGGCACGCCGAAAGAGCGCAGCTCGTCAATTATGTCGACCACCCTCGTGTTCCTGACATCGGCTACGTTCTCCTTATATGTGAAGCCCATGATGAGCACACGCGACGATGTCGGCCCCCAGCCGGCGGCAATGAGCATCTTGACCACCCTGCCGGCGACGTAGCGCCCCATGCTGTCGTTGACGAAACGGCCTTGATTGATAATCTGGGTGTTATAACCGAGCTTGCGCGCCTTGAAGTCGAGGTAGTATGGGTCCACGCCAATGCAGTGGCCGCCCACGAGCCCCGGGTGGAAGGGGAGGAAGTTCCATTTGGTGGCCGCGGCCTTGAGCACCTCGCCCGTGTCGACGCCCATGCGCGAGAAGATCATGGAGGCCTCGTTCATGAGGGCGATGTTGACGTCGCGCTGGGTGTTTTCGAGAATCTTGGCGGCCTCGGCCACTTTTATGCTTTGAGCGCGATATACGCCCGCGGGAATGACGGACGCGTAAGCCTCGGCTATGACGTCGAGAGCCTGCGGCGTGCGTCCCGAGACAACCTTGGGCTCGGACTCGAGGGTGTGAAGCTTGTCGCCAGGGTTGATGCGCTCGGGGCTGTAGCCCAAGTTGAAGTCGACATCGGCCGTGAGACCGGACTCCTCTTGGAGGACCGGCATGCAGTCCTCCTCCGTGCAACCGGGATAGACGGTGCTCTCAACCACGACCGTGTCGCCTTTTTTCAAGGCGCGCCCCACGGTCCGCATGGCGTCCAGGAGGAGCGAGATGTCGGGGGCGTGGGCCGAGTCGACGGGCGTGGGGATGGCCACGATGTGGAAATCGGCCTCGGCGAGGCGCATGGAGTCGTCGGTGAATTCAATGTCGCATCCGCTGAAGAGCTCAGGCGGGACCTCCCTGTTGGAGTCGTCCGCCCGACGGAGCGCGGCTATGCGGCTTGAGGACGCGTCGTAGCCCACCACGCGGCACTTGCGCGCGAAAGCGAGGGCGAGCGGCAGACCTACGTAGCCAAGACCCGTCACGGAGACGACGAGACCGGGTCGCCTGATTTCGCTAAACGGCGTCGTCACGGCTTGTAGGAGAGCGGGACTGACGACGTGAAGTCGGCCCCCATGGCGCGGTATACCCTGCAGATGAGGTCGACGACCCTGAAACCGTCCTTCCACCCGGGCATGGAGCCCGCGTCGGCCCTGCCGAGCAGGGTGTCGGCCAAATGGGAGAAGACGAGGGCGTGGTTGGCCGCCGAGCCCTTGTAACCGCCATAGTCGTTCGGGGCGGGGGGGGGCGTGAACCGCGGGGCTTCAAGCCCCATGACATCGCAATATTGCAACTCGTTCATATATGCGCCGCCAAGGCGGACGGAGCCCCGAGTGCCGACAATGGACATGGCGCACTCGAAGTTCTCGATGGGCGTGACCGTCGAGTAGGTGAACGCGCCCAAAGCGCCGTCGCGCACAGAGCGGAAAAGGAACACGCCGGTGTCTTCAAAATCAGTGAGATCCTTATGTGCGAAGTCCGCCGCCTGAGCCGAGATGACATTGACGTCGCCTAAGGTCCAAAGAAGCAAATCGACAAAATGGGAGAACTGGGTGAAAAGCGTGCCGCCGTCATACTCTCTCGTGCCATGCCATCCGCCCGGCGCGTAATATCTCTTGTCGCGGTTCCAGAAGCAGTTGACGGACACTGATGATATTGTGCCGAGAGCGCCGGACGACACCACTGACCTCAGCCATTGGGAGGTAGGGGTGTAGCGGTTCTGAAAGACCGTGAAGACCCTCCTGCCGGACTCCTCTTCCGCGCGGCGTATCGCCTCGGCGTCGGGGACTGAGATGGCTATCGGCTTCTCGATAAGGACGTCTGCGCCCGAAGCGAGAACCTGGGCGGCCTGGCGCGCATGGAGGCTGTTAGGTGTGCAGATGCACACCACGTCAATATTCAGGGCGGCGGCGAGCAGCGCATCTATTGAACCGAAGAATGGCACACCTGCCGGGGCGTCGCACTCGGCGGGAGGTCGCACGTCCGCCACGGCCACGAGTTCCATGTCGGGGTTGAGCCCGATCATGGCTATGTGCCTGTGACCGATATGGCCACAACCCACGACCGCCATACGTATCTTTTTGTCTTGCATTTCTTAATCTTAAACATCACGCCATAGAGACGCTCTCCTCGCCGCCCTCGGACGTTAGCCTGTAAACCTCGCCCGTCTCGGGGCATCGGGCCACGCCGTCAGAATCGAACGCGAGTCTGTGACCCGCACGCGACACCCACCCCACCCTGCGCGCCGGGCATCCCGCCATAAGCGCGAAGGGGCGCACGTCGCGCGTGACGACGCTTCCGGCCCCGATGAGCGCATAGGCTCCAATCTCGTGTCCGCACACAATGGTGGCGTTGGCCCCCACCGACGCGCCCCGCCTGACGATGGTGGGGCGGTATTCACTCTTGCGCGGGATGAAGGCGCGGGGGTTGATGACGTTGGTGAAGACGGCCGAGGGGCCGATGAACACATCATCCTCAAGGGTGACGCCGTCATAGATGGAGACGTTGTTCTGGATGCGGCAGCCGTCGCCTACCACGGCGGTGGGCATGATGACCACGTTCTGACCAATGGAGCAACGCCGGCCGACCCGGCATCCGGCCACGAGATGCGCAAAATGCCACACTCGCGACCCGTCGCCGACATGGCAGCCGGGGTCAACGATGGCTGAAGGTTCAATTACGGGCGGCATGATGGGAAAAACGATCCGGACGTGATATATGTGGTATATAATGATGATTTGGTAAACTATCAGGATGCAGCCCCCTTTGCCCGGCGCACGGCCCCTATGTTGAAGTCGCGCACGGCGGAGGCCACCGCTCCGACAGCCTCGGGCGAAAGCTCGGAGTGCATGGGGAGCGAAAGCACCGAGGCCGCCGCCTCGTCGGCCCGAGGGCATGAGGCGAGGGTGGCAGGGTCTTCGCCCTCGGCGAAGACGGGCTGACGGTGTATGGGTTCGGGGAAGTAGATCATGGAATCGACCCCGCGGAGGGCGAGGAACTCTCGCATATCGTCGCGGCAACCATAGTTGACGCGCAGAGTGAACTGGTTGAACGTGTGGCCGTCGGCCATGTCGGGGCAGGAGACGAAATCGCACCCTGCGAGGGCGGCGCGATAACGCAGGGCGGCGGCCTGGCGGCGGCTTATGCACTCATCGAGGTGGCGCAACTTGACTCTGAGCACTGCGGCCTGAATCTCGTCAAGGCGGCTGTTCAGCCCGACGCAGGTGCTGTGGTACTTGCGCTCGGCCCCGTGGCTGGCCACCATCGCCACACGTCGCGCCAGCTCCTCGGAGCTGGTGAAGATGGCTCCGCCGTCGCCCATGCAGCCGAGGTTTTTGGTGGGGAAGAAAGAGGTGCATCCGATCAAACCGACCGAGCAGGCCTTGAGCCTGCGGCCAAACACGTCCTGCTCGGCGCCGAAAGCCTGGGCGGCGTCTTCTATGACATAGAGCCCATGGCGGCGGGCTACGTCAAGAATGGGCTCCATCGGCGCCATGCGGCCGAAGAGGTGCACGGGGATGACGGCACGCGTGCGAGGCGTCACGAGCGCCTCTATGGCACGGGGGGCGATATTGTATGTCTTGGGGTCGATATCCGCGAAGACGGCCTTCAGCCCAAGAAGTTTACACGCTTCGGCGGCGGCAATGAACGAGAATGGGGAGGTTATGACCTCGTCGCCCGGCTTGAGGCCGAGCGCCATCAGGGCTATCTGGATGGCCTCGGTCCCATTGGCGCACGTATGGCAATAAGGAGTCCCGACGTAGCGGGCCAGCTCGCTTTCGAGAGCCTTGACCTCGACACCCCGGATATATTTGCCGCTTGCCACCACGCGCGCTATCGACTCGGAGAGTGAAGGCTCAAGTCGGGAATGGAGCGCAGGGAGATCCTGCATTGGTATGTTCTGGTGGGGCATTGTGCATGTGGCGCGGCCACGGTTGCTTGCCATGCAAAGCGAGCAGGCCGCGACTATGTTAATATATCCTCAAAATTACAAACAACCCGCGGCTGTAGCAAATAAAGAAGCGGCCTCCGCCATAATAATATGGCGGAGGCCGTTGATATTTGTCCTAAGCAGGCCTATCGTTACTTGACGATGAACTTTCTGCCGCCCTGGATGCAGATGCCCTTGTAACCCTTGCTTACGCGGTTGCCCAGGATGTTGTAGATGGGCTCGTTGGCATCAAGTTCGTCAATGGTGACGTTCTTGATGGCGTTCTCAACCTCGGCCTTTTCTGCCTTGATAGTGGCGAGCTCGGTATCTCCCGGAATGAAGACGAAGCCGCTGCATGTGATCTTAGAGCCGCCACCGTAAAGAAGGTAGCTCTTGCCCTTCTCTACTTGGAAAGCAATCACGCCACTGGCGTTGCCAGACCACGTCTTGTCACCACCTGCCGCAGTATAGCAAGTATCAGATGGCGCAAGCTTATTGTTTTTACCGGCCTCGAGGAATGCCTCATTGGCAACAGTGAGACCAGTACTATCACAGATAGAGAAGACCCCGGGGTTATTCTCAAGGCTCGGGAGGGTGAACGCATAATTGTCTCCATTAGAAAGATTGAAGACGGAAGCAGAGTAGGCGTAACGGAATCCTACAGTAGGACCATTGTTGTCTGCAACATAGTATGCCTTACCCGCATCCACCTTTGAAATCACGTAGAGGTAGCCGTCAGCCTCAACATCGAATTGGAAGACAGCCCCCTTAGACACAGTTTTCTTAAGCTCAGCATCGTTGGCATTATTCTTGCCCTGCACTCCGTCTCCGAACATGTACTTCTGGCCGTCGATGACCACCTGGTTCACCACGGCACCTTTTGAGGTGAGAGAGGTCGTCTTATATGTATCCTCAAAAGCCACCGACATCGTGACATCGTCGGACTTGCAAACGGTATCGCCAGCCGCACGCGCACCTACGAAAGCGGCCGCGTCAACAAAGGCGGACTGCTGCTGCGCGAAAGCGAGCGAGCTTACGGAAGCTACTGCAAAAAGAGTAAGTAAAGATTTCATCATATGCTTTCAGGTATATAGTTTGACAGTTCAATAATAGCAAATAAAAGTAAAAAGAGAACCCCGTCCACGTCATCTCGTGAGACGCGGACGGGGCTTAGTGGCCTAAATCAAGGGCAAGAGTAGCCTATTGCCCCGACAGAGTCAGTTATTACTTGACGATGAACTTCTTGCCACCCTGGATGCAGATGCCCTTGAAGCCTTCGCTTACGCGCTGACCCTGAATGTTATAGATGGGCGCTTTGGCGTCGAGGTCGTCGATAGAGCGGGTGGAATATAGCTGAACTGAATAGCCGTGCCGGATAAACTCGTTCTGGAACACCTC
>SFOL01000168.1 GCA_004552385.1 Bacteroidales bacterium
CATGGAAGGTATTCTCTCCAAGGCGTTCAGGAAATTGCGTGCTGCCGCTATCGGGTCGGCCATCGCCAAGTGTCCATTGTTGTAGGTGTATTTGTAGTTCCCCTCCACCACAAAGCGGTTATCGGTAAACTCCAGACCCTCCTTGAACACACGCTCGCTGACCACCTTGACGGGGAAACCGTACAGTTCACCGACAGGCTGGTAAATTCCTCCTGTGACAGCGTTCTTGGCTATCTCCTGCAAATGCTTGCCGAGGACTTTCTCGTCGGTGGAATCCACGCCCTCTATGCGTAGCGCATTCAGGCGGTTGCCCTCCTTGTCGGTCTTGGCTGTAGCAGTAAACTTCTCCCAGTCCTCCATCATGGCGGCGATGACCGCCTGGTTGTTCCGCAGCTCGCTTGTCTTGGACTCCAGTTTGAACTCCGACTCACGCCTGCCCTTGTTGAACGACTTGCGTTCCCCTTCGAGCGAGGTGATACGCTTCTCTAATTTCGCCTTTTCAAGCAGGTCGGTATTGCCGGACAGGATGGCCATGTATTCCGAGAAGTTCATGCCCGACTTCTCGTCCATCGCTCCCTCGTCAATGTCGTCCATCGCTCCCTCGTCAATGGTACGTGCGCCCATCGCGCCGCTCTTCAGCTGAGAGATGAAGGTCTGTTTGCAGTGCAGGAGGTTAAACTTGTAGCTGTCCAACGATTTCTCCACGGCATAGATGATGACATCCACGTTATTCCCTGCAAAATGCTTGGCAATCTCGTTGCCTGCACGCACGCCACGTCCGTCCCGCTGTTGCAGGTCGGACGGTCGCCAGGGGGTGTCCAAATGATGGATGGCCACACACCGCTTCTGCGCATTGACACCTGTGCCCAGCATGGAGGTGGAGCCGAAGAGTACACGCACCGTACCCTCGTTCATGGCGGCTATCACCGCCTTGCGTGCCTTGTCGGTCTTGCACTCCTGTATGAAGCGCACCTCATGGCCGGGGATGCCGTAGTCCTCCATCAGCTTGCGCTTGATTTCGGAATAGACATTCCAGCCGTCGCCAGGCTGATAGGTACCAAGGTCTGAGAAAACAAACTGCGTACCCTTCTGTGCGTCGTACCTGCGGTAATACTCCGCTATGGTCTTGGCGCAGTGGCTCGCCTTGTTGTCGGGGTGATCCTCATAGGCAGGGTCTATCATGCGCATGTCGAGGGCCATCTTGCGGGCATAGTCGGTGGCGATGAGCATCTTCGCCTTCTCCTCCGTTTCAGAAAGTGCCGCCCTGCCCAGCAGCGTAGCATCGCCCGTTTTGGCGAACTGCATCAGCTTCTCGATGAAGTCCTCCTGTTCGGGTGTGGGCGGTATGTGGTGCAGCACTTCGTTTTTGTGCGGACGATCTACACCCACGTCCTCCGCCGTGCGGTAGTCGGTAATCTCGTTGTAGAAGGCAGCAAGCTCCGGCACCTTGATGAAGTAGCGGAAACGCTCCTTCTGCACCACGTTGTTCGTCACGTTGAACTCGAAGTCGGTGGTCTTCTTGGCGAAGATAGCCGCCCAGGCATCGAAGCAGCGGATGTCCTGCCGTTCCAGCTCCTTCGGACGGAGGTACTTGAAGAGCAGGTACAGCTCCGTGAGCGAGTTGCTGATGGTAGTGCCGGAGAGGAACGTCGCCCCGAGGTCCTTGCCCGTGCGCTCCTGTATGGTGCGGATGGCAAAGAGCATGTTCAGGGCCTTCTGGCTTCCCTCCGAGTTGCCCAAGCCCGCCACACGGTCGTGACGGGTGTTGAAGGTGAGGTTCTTGAACTGGTGGCTCTCATCGACAAACAGGTGGTCGATGCCCATCTGGCGGAAATCGACCACATCGTCCGTGCGTGAGCTGATGGCGTGCTCCACCTTCTGCAGCTTCGCCTCTAAGTTGAACTTGCGCTTCTCCAGCCCTTTGAGCATGGCGCGGGAGATGTCCTTGCCCTGTGCCCGGAGCACTTCGAGGCTCTCCTCCACGGAGTCCAGCTCCGCCTGCAGGATGCGCTGCTGCAACTCGGGCGACTGGGGTATCTTGCCGAACTGGTCGTGCGACATGATGACGCAGTCGTAGTCGTTATTCTTGATGTTGTTGAAGAAGCGCACGCGGTTGGCGGTGGAGAAGTCCTTCTCGGAGGCATAGAGGATGCGGGCGTTGGGATAGGCCGCCTGATAGGTGGCGGCTATCTCCGCCACATTGGCTTTCAGCCCGATAATCATCGG
>SFOL01000169.1 GCA_004552385.1 Bacteroidales bacterium
GTCCTCGGCTTCGGCGGCAGTCTTGATGCCCGGTCATCATCCACGCGTCACCGCTCGACTAGTGAGCTGTTACGCACTCTTTGAATGAATAGCTGCTTCCAAGCTAACATCCTAGCTGTCTCTGCGGTGTCACCTTGTTCTCTCTCAACTTAAACTGCGCTTGGGGGCCTTAGCCGGAGGTCTGGGCTCTTACCCTCTCGCCGACGGATATTAGCACCCGCCGACTCACTCCCGACGTCTGCGTTGCACGCATTCGGAGTTTGGCAGGACTCGGCAGGCGGCGAAGCCCCCTCGTCCTATCAGTATCTCTACCTCATGCAACTATCGTCGAGGCTGTCCCTAAAGACATTTCGGGGAGTACGAGCTATCTCCCAGTTTGATTGGCCTTTCACTCCTACCCTCACCTCATCCAAGCCCTTTTCAACGGAAACTGGTTCGGGCCTCCATCGCCTGTTACGGCGACTTCACCCTGGACAAGGGTAGATCACTAGGTTTCGCGTCTGCTCCTTCTGACTGAACGCCCTCTTCAGACTCGCTCTCGCTACGGCTCCGCACCTCAGGTGCTTAGCCTCGCCAGAAAGAAGCAACTCGTAGGCTCATTATGCAAAAGGCACGCCGTCGCTCTCGCGAGCTCCGACCGCTTGTAAACGAACGGTTTCAGGTTCTATTTCACTCCCCTGTTCGGGGTGCTTCCCACCTTTCCCTCACGGTACTGGTCCACTATCGGTCTTCCGGAAGTGTTTAGCCTTGCGGGATGGTCCCCGCAGATTCGGACAGGATTCCTCGTGCCCCGCCCTACTCAGGTGGCGTCCCTGACATGTCCTCGTTGCCGCTACGGGCGTGTCACCCTCTTCGCGGCGCCTTTCCATGCGCTTCGCGTTCCTTGACATGTTCCCTTGGACGCTCCTACAACCCCGACTGGTCCGTAAACCAACCGGTTTAGGCTCTGCCCCTTTCGATCGCCTCTACTCAGGATATCGATGTTTCTTTCTCTTCCTGCGGGTACTGAGATGTTTCAGTTCCCCGCGTTCGCCCCGAGCATTGCTCGGTGACAGGTCTTCAACCTGCCGGGTTGCCCCATTCGGATATCTACGGATCAATGTCTGTTTGCAACTCCCCGTAGCTTTTCGCAGCTTACCACGTCCTTCTTCGCCTCCGGATAGCCTAGGCATCCTCCGTTCGCTCTTCTCCTCTTTCTCTCGTGAATCTCTCTCGCTTTATCGCCCTCATCTCTGAAGGCGGCGACTTCGATTCGTCTCGTTTTTTGCCTATGAAATTGCAGTCCCTAATTCGCAACTCGAAAAAACTCTCGAATTATTAATTACAAACTGATTTTAATTTCTATCTTCTTTACCTCTTATTCTCTCTCAATGTTGTCAATGAACTGTGCACCGTTTCGGCCGTGCTCACCGTATACTTTAAAAGACTGCAGACAAAATTCAAATGCCTTTCCATTCCTCGTAAAACAACCGCGAGCCTCATGTCGTGTCCCTGCTCCAAAAAGGAGGTGTTCCAGCCACACCTTCCGGTACGGCTACCTTGTTACGACTTAGCCCCAATTACCGCTTTCGCCCTAGCGAATCCAGCTTCGTGGAGTCGGGTTGCAGACTCCAGTCCGAACTGAGACGGTCTTTTGAGTTCAGCGCCCCCTCGCGGGGTGGCTCCCCTCTGTAACCGCCATTGTAACACGTGTGTCGCCCCAGACGTAAGGGCCGTGCTGATTTGACGTCATCCCCCCCTTCCTCACACCTTGCGGTGGCAGTCCCGCTAGAGTCCCCAACTTCACTTGATGGTAACTAGCGGCAAGGGTTGCGCTCGTTATGGCACTTAAGCCGACACCTCACGGCACGAGCTGACGACAACCATGCAGCACCTCGACATCTGTCCGAAGACTCATCCATCTCTGGATGATTCAGATGCCGTTCGAGCCTGGGTAAGGTTCCTCGCGTATCATCGAATTAAACCACATGTTCCTCCGCTTGTGCGGGCCCCCGTCAATTCCTTTGAGTTTCAACC
>SFOL01000061.1 GCA_004552385.1 Bacteroidales bacterium
TCGCAAAGGGCCACTTCAAAGAGCTCGATGACCTCGGCCGCCTCTGTGGTTTCATGTTTTGCTCTGACTTGCCTGCCGATGAGGCTTTCGCGCAACTTGTTGAGGTGGCGCGCACTGAGGGCTTTTCGCTCCACTCCGATACTGAGTCTGCCTTTCGCAAAGGGCTAAAGTCCAAAGGACGGTGGCCCCGCATTTGGATGGTGGCTTTGATTTTAATCTTAATTGTAGTCTTATGTGTGGTAATGAGTTGAAAGAGCTTGTGCTTGTAGGTGATAAATACACTCGGTATGGTATTGAAAAAGGCTATTACCCTGCAGACCTGACCCGTCGCCTTAGCGTGGTGGACTTCGATGACAAATCAGCTCTTGCCAATGTACCTTTCCACGGGCAGTGTCGCCCGGCCCTTAATTGCCTCTACGCTCGCGATGTCTACTCAGGCTCCTATGTCATGATTATGAATGAGCGCCAGGAGGAGGTTGACAATTCTGATATCTTCGCAAGGTCGAAAGCCGCTGCCATCCGAGGTGCGCTGCTGAAGATGGGGGCAAAACACATTGAGGTGACCAACAGTTTGGATACTTTCCGGTCTTCTGACACTGGTGGCGGCGTCGGAGGCGGCAATTTGATTGCCAGGGCAAATGTCAACGCCCGTTACTCTGATGACGCTTCTACTAAATACAAAAGCTGCTTAGAAATAGACTTCCCGAATAACACCCCCTCTTCCGTGGCTGAGGTCGAAAATTACATGAATGAGCATTTCCTCCGAGGCTCCGAATTTGATCTCGAGAATTTGCTTGACTTGATGAAGGATAAGAAGGGGAGTCTTGCTGGCGTCAGCCAGTCGTTTACGGAAGATCTCATCAAGGAGATGAACTCTGCTTTGGATATCGCTGTCGGCCTCGATATTAAGCTTTTCGGATTCAAGGCTAACTTTAAGCGTACGACAAAGAGTCAGACTCATCTGAGTATGAGTATAAGAGTTCAGTTCTGATCCCTCTTCTTTCCGCTTGTCTCTTGGCATAGGCGCGGCACCACCTGCCGCGCCCTTTTTGCGCCACATCATTGCGCCGCATTCGCGGTGGTGGGTTGCAAATGTGGCGGTAAACCATGTGGAATCCGACTGTCGCCGTTAGTGAGGCGACATCTTATTTTCTCTTTGCGTCCGTCATGCAACGAGAAGACTTCTTGCCTCAGCACAGTGCTACAGTGGCTGCTTGTCATTATTGTGTGCATCTTCATCTATCACAAATGCAGCTGATCTTGCGGTTTCGCGCCTTGAACTGCGGCTACCCCGCGCAAGTGTTCTCTTTCACTTGCGCGGGGTTTTCTAATTAATCGCCTCTGCTCTTTCAGGTCTGCCATGTGGCCGTACGTGTGCGCAAAGGTGGTCGTGTGAGGGCGTGGGGGCGCGCTACCTTTTGTGGGCGGGAGGCTCTTTGGTGGGGTCATACTCGTTCAGCAGAGTCACTTCCGCCTCGACGTCTTTCAGCTGCTTGGCAAGCTGGCCGTCGGGGCGGCAGAAGCCCACCACTATTTTTGACGCGTTTGCTATCATATATCTGTTCCTGGCGTCTGCCATTCCGTATTTGTCCACCCATGGCAGCAGAAAGTCTGTCGTCGTGAGAGCGAGAAGCCTCTGGTCTCCAATGGCCTCCACTATGCCCGTAGGCCATTTCTTGGGGTAAGGCTCGCCAAGCACGAGTATGGTCGGGATGCCCCTCTTCACGAGACCGAGTATGACCTTGTGCTCCGTCTTTTGCAGGTCTCCGCACATCACGCAGTCTTCGTCGGCGTTCAGAGTGTCCAGCCATTGCGTTATGGCTGGGCGGCAGTAGTCCGGCATGTTGCGTGAGCTGAGGAAGGCGGTTTTCCGCTCGTGGTTCAGCAGGTTTATGTTACCTATCGGCACTGTTATGTTTTTTGTCTCCATTCTCTTGTCTTGCTCTTTTTCTGTCGCTTTGTGCGCCTCCCTTGGCCTCTCCCCTCTTGTGGCTGTGAGTGGTTTTTCGCCTATGCGTCGGCGTCTGTTTTGCGAATTTCTGTGGGATGTGAATTTAATTAAATTTGCCGCATTTCCCCTTTGCTAAGGTCTTCTTTTCTCGTTCGAGCTTCTTCTCTCGTCTTGGCCGTGCGTCTTCTTTTGCCAATTCTTTGCCATGTCGACTGACTTCTGTGCGTATGTCTATGCATAAAGAAAATCCCCGGGGCGGTCGTTTCGCCACCTCGGGGATTTATTTAGAGCTTACGCTTTACTCTCGTTTAAACGCGGATAAATCGCCTACTCGTTGTCGCGGCGGGGAGCCCTGTCACCATCGCGTCGCGGCCCGTGTCCGCCGTCGCGTCGCGGCCCGCGGTCTCCACCCTCGCGTCGCGGACGCTCCGGACGCTCGACGTAGCCTTCCGGCTTCGGTACGAGATCCTTGCGGCTCAGGCGCATCTTGCCGGTCTTCGGGTCTATCTCCTTCAGCAACACCTCGATCTCGTCGCCCTCTTTGCAGAAGTCGTTCGGATCCTCAATGCGCTTCCAGTCCATCTCCGACACGTGGAGCAGGCCGTCCTTGCCGGGCAGGATCTCGACGAATGCGCCGAAGGTGGTGATAGTCTTCACCTTGCCTTTGTATGTCTTGCCGACCTCGGGGATGGCCACAATCTGGTTGATGCGGGCGAGTGCGGCGTCAATGTTGGCCTTGTTGGCGGCGGCAATTGACACGATGCCCTTGTTGTCGTCCTCGTCAATGTTGATGGTTGTGCCTGTGGTGGCCTGGATGTCCTGGATGATCTTGCCGCCCGGGCCAATCACCGCGCCAATCATGTCCTTCGGGATGTTGATGGTGACGATGCGCGGGGCGTGCGGCTTGTAGTCCTCACGCGGCTCCGGCAGCTCCTCGAGCATGCAGTTCAGGATGTGGAGGCGGCCGGCCTTAGCCTGTGCCAACGCCTTGGCCAGAACCTCATACTTGAGGCCGTCAACCTTTATGTCCATCTGCGTGGCGGTGATGCCGTCTTTTGTTCCGGTCACCTTGAAGTCCATGTCGCCCAAGTGGTCCTCGTCGCCAAGGATGTCAGAGAGCACGCAATACTTGTCGCTCTCGGTGTCGGTGATGAGGCCCATGGCGATGCCGGCGACAGGCTTCTTTATCTTGACGCCCGCGTCCATAAGGGCGAGGCATCCGGCGCAGACGGTCGCCATTGAAGACGAGCCGTTCGACTCCAATATGTCAGAAACCACGCGGACGGTGTAAGGAATGTCCTCGGGAATCATGTTCTTGAGGGCGCGCATGGCCAAGTGGCCGTGGCCTATCTCGCGGCGGCCTACGCCACGCGGAGCCTTCGGGTCGTTCGTGGAGAACGGCGGGAAGTTATAGTGGAGCAGGAAACGCTCCGTCCCGCGGACCGTGGCCTCGTCTATGAGTTTCTCGTCAAGCTTTGTGCCGAGGGTGACGGTCGAGAGGCTCTGGGTCTCGCCGCGGGTGAAGAGGGCCGAGCCGTGGGGGCCGGGCAGGTAGCCGGCCTCGCACCAGATCGGGCGGATCTCGTCCGTCTGGCGTCCGTCAAGGCGGATCTGCTCGTCGAGCAGTACTCGGCGCACGGCGTCGCGCTCCACGTCGTGATAATAGCGGTCTATCATGGCCGTCGGGATCTCACCCTCGTAGCCCTCAGGGTAGTTGTTTGCTATGAACTCTGCCTTGATCGCCTCGAACTGGCGGCCGCGCTCCGCCTTGTTGGCTATGCGGCTGCGTGCCACCTGCTTGGCCTTCTCGTAGCACTGCTCGCGTACTTTGGCGCGAAGCTCCTCGTCGTTCTCCTCGTGGCAGTATTCGCGCTTGGGCTTGCCTATCAGCTCGCGGAGCTCCAACTGGGCTTGGCACTGCTTCTTGATGGCTTCGTGGGCGAATTTGAGAGCCTCGAGCATGTCTTCCTCGCTCACCTCCTTCATCTCGCCCTCCACCATGTTGATGTCGTTCATCGAGGCGGCGACCATGATGTCGAGGTCGGCGCGCTCCAGGTCCTTCGCCGAGGGGTTGATGCAGAGCTTGCCGTCTATGCGGGCCACGCGGACCTCGGATATAGGCCCGTTCCAGGGAATGTCGGATATTACCATTGCGGCCGAGGCTGCCAAGCCTGCCAGGCTGTCGGGCATAACGTTCTCGTCGGCCGAGAAGAGGGTTATGTTGACGAATGTGTCAGCGTGATAGTTGTCGGGGAAGAGTGGGCGCAAGGCGCGATCCACAAGGCGCGCAATGAGGATCTCGTAATCCGACGCGCGGCCCTCGCGGCGGGTGAAGCCGCCGGGGAAGCGGCCTGCCGAGGCGAACTTCTCCTTGTACTCTACGGTGAGAGGCATGAAGTCCGTGTCGGGCTTGGCCTCTGTGGCGCTCGTAACTGCCGCAAGCAGGTACGTGCCGCCGCACTTCACCATCACCGAACCGTCGGCCTGCTTGGCCAGTTTGCCGGTCTCGATGGTTATTGTCCTGCCGTCGCCAAGGTCGATGACCTTCTCTGTTGGCGTAGGTTTTACCATAATCTGCTATATAATTTTTTACCTAATTAATTCTCCGCGAAGATATTCCCAATATGTGAGATATGAAAACTTTTTAACACCATAAGAGCGCCGTGTGGGCTTGCCGCGCACGCGTCACAAGTCTATTATGTTGTTCCTTATCCCGAAGCGTATGATGTCAACCGTGGTCTTAAGGTTGAGCTTCTGCATTATGTGGTTCTTGTGGCTCTCAACCGTGCGGACGCTCAGGAACAGCTTGTCGGCTATGTCCTTGTTACTCATGTTGCTGCCCCACAACTTTAATATCTCTATTTGACGTGAGCTCAGCATGTCTATGTCCGGCTCGGCTTTGCCGTCCTTGCGCTTGTCGCCTGCCACCACGCCGTCCACGTATTTGTTCACCAGCACGTCCGTCACCTGCTTGCTGAAATACTCAAACCCGTTCCGCACGGTGAGGATGGCCTGCACCAGGTCTTGCTTCGTGGCGCCTGGCGCCAATATGCCTTTCGCTCCGTTCTTTATGGCCAGCGTCACAGCCGCGGCCGCGGGTTCCATCAGCATCACTATGCACCTCAGCCTTTCAAACCTCTGGGTCAGCTGCTTTACGAACTCGAGCGGCTCCACTTCGCCCGGGTGGACGCACACCAGCACAACGTTCACGCCGTCGGTCTTTATCGTCCCGGCGGCTATCGCCACGTCTATGTTTATCTCCTCCGACTCGAAGTCCTCATATACCCCGCCCACGTACTGCGTCAGAGCTTCGCGCAGTATCGGGTGGCTGTCATAAACGCCTATTTTTATCATTTCGCTCTTCTGGCTTAGTCTGGTCTCTTCTTTGCACCCGCTGCTCGCTTTGGCGCGGGATCCTTTGTGCCAAATTTAGCAAAAATGCGCCCTTTTGTCAATATTCCGATTTTTGTTTCTTCTCATATCACCTCGTATGCGCTTTTGCGGCTTATGTGTCTTTGGCGGATTATCTCTTCGCTCCCTCGTATTTTAGGTTGCGATGTGTCAAACTCATATCGAAAAATATGCTATTTTTGTTTTCGTCATAGTCTGCTTCTGCGGAGCAATTCCCCCCACCTCACATCTCTTGCTTTTACGTTTTGGAAACAGCAGCAATGCATTTTCCGTAGAAGACGATTAAAAGGGCGCAGTTTCTCTTCGTCCGCCATTTTTTGCCCTCAAAGTAATTCTATCATATACATTGTAGATGCTTAAGACTTTTCATGTCAACTACAAGACAGGAGCCGGAGACGGCGTTCTGATTCAAATACGCAAGTCCGCCGATGCTCCCATCGAGAGTTTCACTATGACCGATGAAGGCGATGGCGAACGCTCCTTTGCTTGTGACCGTGGTGAGTTTTTCTATTACCGATACGTCGTCTCCATGGCCGACGGGCTCATTGAGGAGCGTCATTGGCGTTTCTCGGTGAAGCTTTCCAAGCCTGTGGATATCTACGACACTTGGCGAAGCCCGCAAGATGGCGACGATGCCCTGCATGCCGCTGCTTTCAGCCGAGCCGTCTTCTCTCCCGATGCCGCGGGTGTGTTCCCTCCCGCCCCGAAACCCGGCTCCATCGTGTTTGTCCTCACCGAGCCGAGGGTCGCCCGTGACGAGGAGATCCGAGTCGTCTCCAAGCAGTTCGTCAATTGGGAGTCCTCGCAGGCCTTCAAAATGATGCGCTGCGACGGGAACACGTGGGTGCTTGACATGGGTGCCATCCCTTTCATGAAGGAGATCGAGTTCAAATTCTGCATCTGGGATACAGTCAACGACTGCTTCAAGCGTTATGAGGATGGAGGCAACCGCATTGTGCGACCCACCCATGGCAAGACGGAGGTACACGTCTTCAACGGCTTCAACTATGGTACGCCCTGGCGCGCCGCCGGAGTCGCCGTGCCCGTGTTCTCACTCCGTAGCCGGAATGGCAGAGGCTGCGGCGAGTTCGCAGACCTTAAGCCGCTCGCCGACTGGTGCAACGCGGCGCACCTCAAGGTCATACAGCTCCTGCCCATTAATGACACCACCGCCATCAGGCAGTGGCGCGACTCTTACCCCTACAACGCCATTTCCATTATGGCGCTCCACCCGAGCTACATATCGGTGGACGAAGTGTACGCCTACTACGGCAGGCGTATGTCGGCCATGGAGCGCGAAAACGGACTTTACCTTAACGACTCCACTTTCCTCGATTACAACCGAACGAGAGACTGGAAAGACAGGAACCTTCGCTACGTTTTCACCGAGGAGTTCGACAACGTGGTCAAAGACAAGGCGGTTGTGGCTTACCTCGAGAAGAATAAGTCATGGCTTAAGGATTACGCCGCTTTCGCAACACTCCGCGACAAATACAAGACCCCAAACTTCCGACTCTGGCCGCAAATGAGCAAGCATTCCAGCGCGGATGTCGACAAGATGTTCGAGCCCTCCAACCCGCTCTTCCCAGAGGTCATGTACAGGGTCTTCATCCAATTCCATGTAGAGAAGCAGCTCCGCGACGCCATCGACTATGTCCATTCTAAGGGCGTCGCCGTCAAGGGTGACTTGCCCATTGGCGTCAATCCGCACTCTGTCGAGGCGTGGACGGAGCCCGAGCTCTTCGATTTCGGCATGCAGGCGGGGGCCCCGCCTGACTTCTTCTCGCACGACGGCCAGAACTGGGGCTTCCCCACTTACCGGTGGGATGTCATGAAGAAAGACGGTTTCGCCTGGTGGGGTAGGCGCATGCAGCGAATGCAGATGTTCTTTGACGTCTTCCGCATCGACCATATTCTCGGATTCTTCCGCATTTGGTCCATCCCGTACCCGTTCCACAGCGGCCTCATGGGGGTCTTTTCGCCATCGCTCCCTCTCAGCTCGCAAGAGCTTGCGGCGCGCGGTGTCACGTCCGATCCCGCCGACCTCGCCTGGCCGATAGTCTCCGAGCAGTTCCTGAGGGCTCAGTTCTCCGAGTTCGCCGATAGCGCCATGCAGTTCTTTGTCCGCCAGACTGACGGGAGGCTTCGCCTCAAGGAGGGTTTCTTCGACCCGCAAAAGTTCGACAAGTGGGTCGAGAAGGATATTCACCAGACCGCCCGCGACCGTGTCCGCTCCGCCATCAGCAATACGCTCCACGAGGTCTTGTTCGTCTCTGTGACTCCTGGCGAGTGGCAGCCGCGAATCATGCTCGAGGAGACTGACCGTTTCAAGGCCCTGTCTGATTCTGAGCGTGGAGCCATCAAGGCCATCTATGACGATTTCTTCTTCTGCCGCCACAACGACTTCTGGAAGAGAAGCGCGGAGGAGCACCTCGACGCGTTGCTCGGCAAATGTGACATGCTCGTCTGCGGCGAGGATCTCGGCATGATTCCGGCATCTGTGCCCATTGTCATGCAGCGTAAACAGATACTCTCGCTCGAGCTGCAGCGCATGCCTAAGGAGAATTGGCAGCGTTTCGGCTCGCCCGCCTACTTCCCTTATCTCTCCGTCTGCGCCACTTCCAGCCACGACATTTCAGGCATCCGCGGATGGTGGGAGGAAGATCGTGCTGATGTCGACTGGTTCTACCACAACATGATGGGACGCAGTGGCGCGACCCCGGGCGTGGCTGGCCAGGATATCGTGTCCGATGTCATTGAGCAAAACCTCAAGTCGCCTTCCATGCTCTGCATCAACCCGATACAAGACTATGCGGGCATGCTCGACAATGTGCCGCACCTCCTGCCTTTCGAGGAGCGCATCAACGTGCCGAGCAATGCCGACCAGCATTGGAAATACCGCATCCCGTTCTGCATCGACGAGCTCGGTGACAAGTATCCAGAACTCGCCCGTAAGGTGGCTGCCGCGGTCGACGCCAGCGGGCGTCAGTCATAGGCGGCACCTGGTCGTCCCATAACACCATAGTGGCAGTCAACCCGACGCTCGCCCTTAACGTGGCCGCGAGGGGTTGGTTGCCACTTTCTCTTTACTAACAGTCTCTGCTTATGAATCAACACTCAGTTAGCGTATCCACGTCCATCAAGCCTCTCTCCGGTAGCCCGTCTGCCGAAGACGAGCGGCTTATGCTTGCCGCGCGTGAGGCGGCGGCCAAGGCTTACGCTCCTTACTCTAAGTTCCGCGTGGGGGCGGCGGCGCTGCTTGATAATGGCGAGGTGGTCGCCGCCAGCAATCAGGAGAATGCTGCATACCCGTCTGGCTTGTGCGCCGAGCGCACGACCGTCTTTTACGCCAACGCTAAATATCCCGAGGCTAAGATATTGCGTTTGCTCATCTATGCCGAGACTGACAAAGGACCCGTCCGCTCGCCTATTACGCCTTGCGGAGCTTGTCGGCAAGTGTTGCTGGAGAAAGAGGTCGCCCAGGGTGCGCCTATGCGCATCTCGCTGTGTGGTGCCGACGATTTGTATCATCTGCCTGGCGTGGCGGCGGCTCTGCTGCCCCTCTCGTTTGTGCCTAAAAGTCTTGACGGAGAATAGGAATGCGACGGCAAGGATTGCCGTCTCTTGTTATGATAAATAGAACCCGGTCCCGTCCGTTTTCAAGCGGTGGGGCGGGCTCTTTTTGCAAGTAATATGTTTTTTGCCGGTCTTTAAGGCCTTTGGCGTTGCTCCGCTCCCACTTGCTCTTTGTCCCGCCATTGTTGTCAGTTCTCGCGATGTCGGCGATTTGCTGCGTTTTTTGAGCTTCGCCGCCATTGTTTATTCGTCGCTTACGGGCTGATGCTAATTTCACGCCGCGTCAAAAGTTTATGACTTTGCTCCCTTGCGCACCCTTGTCCTCGCGCTGTTGCATGAATGCCTCTCACCTTTGTAATACAAAAAATGACCTCAAGTTCATCACTGAACCTGAGGTCTTTTGCACGGGTGGAGCGACTCGAACGCCCGACACTTGGTTTTGGAGACCAATGCTCTACCAACTGAACTACACCCGTGTGTCGTTTTTTGACACTGCAAAGATAGCTCAATTTGTTTTAAATGCAATAGGCTGATGTGATATTTTTCTTCGAGCCTACGAATGTTTCTGTCTTTTGTACCCGTAAGTTTCAATAACCAGCAGCGACATCTTCGCCTACGGACGTGCCACTGCCGGTTGTCTTTATGGATTCCTGGCCGGTCTACTTCACTTTGAATCTGCTTACCACTTCGTTCAGCTCCTCTGCGCTGGATGCCAGCTCTTCCGCGCTTGCCGCGAGTTCTTCTGCTCCCGCCGCATTATGTTGAGTGGTTTTATTAAGGTCCGCGATGGCCGCGTTGATGTGTTCCGCGCCTTGACCCTGCTCTATGCTTGACACCGTTATCTCCTTCATAAGGTCCACCACCATGCGAAGCTGGGGTGTCACCTCGTCAAGCTTTGAGTCAACGTCCATTGCTGCGCCAATACTTGCCTCAGCGGTCTCAGACACCGATGCCGCCGTCATCTTGGTCTGTTCGGCCAGCCGGCCTACCTCGCGCGCCACCACGGCGAAGCCCTTACCGTGCGAACCGGCGCGTGCGGCCTCCACAGACGCGTTGAGCGACAATATGTTGGTCTGGCTTACAAGGGCGTTTATGTTACGTATGGATGTCGCTATCTTTTTCGATGCCGCTATGCTATCTGATGATATTTCCGCAATGTTAGCTATCGCCTTGTCCGACTCCGTCATCAGCTTCTCGGTCTTCTTCGAGTTATCCGTGTTCTGGAGAATGATGGACGTCATCTCCTCTACCGACGACGCTATCTCTTCCAGATCCGAGGCTTGTCTGTTAGCCCCGTCTGATATTGACATCGATGCGCGCGATATCTCTTGGCTCTGTGTCTGGAGTGACAAGGCCGCGTCTTGCACCTCCTCGAGTGTCTCTCGCAGGCTCTCTTGCATGTCATAGACGCTCGCCGCCATAAGCTCTATCTCGTCACGGGTGTCATATAGCTTAATATCTTGCGTCAGGTCTTTCTCCGCTACCCTCCGGGCCGCCTCCGCAATGTTGCGTATAGGGAGCGTGATGTGCAGGCGAACGTGGCGGAAGCATAAGAATATGACCAATGTGCTTAATAATAGGCCGCCCAGGAACATGGCCAGAACAAGCAATTTCATCAGGCTGTTGGA
>SFOL01000170.1 GCA_004552385.1 Bacteroidales bacterium
CCCGGGTCCCAGGAGAAGACGAGCGGCTCGACCTTTGCCTGCTCATACTCTTCGTCGCTGATCTTGCCAAGCTCGTGCATCTTATAAAGAACGGTAAGCTGGCGCTCCTTGTTCTGCTCGCGGTACCAGTCGCCGCGCGACGGGTCATATTTATAGGGGAACTGCGTGATGCCGACGATGGACGCAGCCTCGGCAATGCTCAGTTCGCCGACGGTCTTGCCGAAGTAGCTCTCCGCCGCGGCCTCGATGCCGTTGCAGCCGTTGCCGAAGTAGACAAGGTTCAGGTAGGTCTCGAGGATCTCGTCCTTCGAATAATTCTTCTCGAGGCGCAGCGCACGGAAGATCTCCCTCACCTTGCGCTTGATGGTCACCTCGTTGTCGCCGGTCGTGTTTTTGATGACCTGCTGGGAGATCGTCGAGCCGCCGCGCGTCGAGCTGCCGGTGAGCTTGCCAAGAATGGCCTTCGCCGTGCTCTTCCAGTCTACACCGTGGTGGCTTTCAAAACGCTCGTCCTCAATGGAGATGAGTGCGTCCTGCACGTGCTTGGGAATATCGTCGATGCTGACGAGCGTGCGGTTTTCCACGCCGTGGAGCTTCGTCAGCTCCACCCACTCCCCGCTCGTCTTGTCCTGATAGTAGACCGTCGAGCTCTGCTTGAGCGTGTAGGCTGAGATATCCACATCAAGGTCAAGTGACGTGTGGACGTAGATCATAAAGATGGCGAAGAACATCAAACATGTGGTAAGGCCGATGGCCAGAATGGTGCCGATGACCTTCTTGACTGTTCCGCCTTTCTTCTTGTGCGCCTGATGCGTCTTTGCCTGTGCGTGCTGTCTTCGGGGCGTCTGGTTTTCTGCGCGGTTTTCTTCCATAAAGCGCCTCCTCCTTTGCGATAGAAATATGCGCAAGCGCGCATAGCCGATTTTCAATATTGATACAGAATATAGTATAGCACGGCTGTCAAGTGGTGCGTATCTTGTCTTGCATTTTTGCAAAAAGTGCGGTATAATGCACTCACAAAATCACAGGAGGTGTTCCCCTATGAACGATGAATTCGGCCCCAATTTCGTCACGCTGACGGACGATGAGGGCAAAGATATCGAGCTTGAATACATTGATGCGCTCGAATATAACGGCACGACGTATATGGCGTTCTTCCCCGTGGTCGAAGAGGACAGCGAAGAAGAGGAAAACGAAGAGGAATACGGTCTCATCATTCTGAAGAGCCAGATGGAAAACGGCGAGGAATTCCTTGTCACCATCGAGGATGAAGAGGAGATCGACAAGGTCTACGACCTCTTCATGGAGCAGATCCTCGCCGACGAAGAATAAAAATCTTCGATTGCGACGGATTTTTCCCCAAGAATTGCGATAAACTGAATTTGCCCTGCGGGGTGCGTGATAAGTTCTTTTTAAACCCACATTTCGTCATAAGGGACGCTGGTACGTTCCGGTGGTTTGCAGGCCTCCCGGCTGCCTTTTGCGGCTGGACGTTGGAAGCAATAAAGCCGGACAGAGGCGACCCACCTGT
Organism: Bacteroidales bacterium; assembly: GCA_004552385.1. GTDB lineage: Bacteria > Bacteroidota > Bacteroidia > Bacteroidales > Marinilabiliaceae > W3P20-009. The sequence goes on from SFOL01000170.1 coordinate 1,532, forward strand.
CCAGAATGGTGCAGGTTGTTTCCTGTAAAATATTTTTAACAACTCAATCATTGTTTGTAGCTGCAACGTAGTGCTTCGCGCACGGGCTGTACGGTCGTTTCCCTTTTTATCGGGAGTCGGCACGGTCTGTGTGAGGAGCGCTTTTTTCTTTCCCCCTGCGCTGCCGCAATTCGCATCGGGAAAAGGCAAAAGAAAAAGGAGGAGCAACATTATGAAACTTGTCACCAACGGTCGCCTCATCACCCGCAACGCAGATGCACAGGGCTATTTCGAGCACGGCGCGGTTGCCTTTGAGGGGACGAAGATCGTCGAAGTCGGCGAAGAGGCGGCGCTGCGCGCCAAGTATCCCGGCGCCGAGATCATCGATGCCAAGGGCGGCGTCATCATGCCCGCGTTCATCAACGCGCACACGCATATCTACTCCGCCCTCGCCCGCGGCCTTTCCATCGTCGGCAACAATCCGACGAACTTCTACGAAGTGCTCGACGGCACATGGTGGGCGATCGACCGCCATCTGATGATGGACGGCACAAAGGCCTCTGCCACCGCGCTTTACATCGACTCCATCAAGCAGGGCGTGACGACCATTTTCGACCACCACGCCTCTTACGGTGAGATCCCCGGCTCGCTGCACACCATCGCCGAAGAGAGCAAGCGCCTCGGCCTTCGCTCCTGCCTCTGCTATGAGGTCTCCGACCGTGACGGCGAGGAGAAATGCCTTGAAGCCATCAAGGAAAACGCCGACTTCATCACCGAATGTGAAAAGCGCAAGGATCCCATGCTCGCGGCGATGTTCGGCGGCCACGCGCTCTTCACCATTTCGGATAAGACCTTTGATCGCATGGTTGAGGCCAACAATGGCCGCACAGGCTATCACATTCACGTTTCTGAGGGCATGAACGACGTGTACGACTCCCTCCAGAACTACGGCCGCCGTCCCGTGCAGCGCTTGCAGGATCACGGCATTCTCGGCCCCAAGACCATT
>SFOL01000171.1 GCA_004552385.1 Bacteroidales bacterium
CGGTGAGGCGGCCACGGTGTACTCTGCGGTACTTAACTCTCTTGGGCAGAAGCATTACTGAGCGCCTCCTTCTTTCTTTTCTGCGGGTTTGCGGAAACCACCCTGGGGACGGCTGCCGTTACGGTCGCGGTTGAAGCCACCGTTCTGACCGTCACGACGGAAGCCACCACGACGGTCGCCGTCACGGCGGCCACGGCGCTCACGGCGCTCCTGGTAGGGCTTGCTGGTGTCCAGGGTACGGGGGGTGGTGCGCAGAGCCTGGCTCAGCACCTCACCCTTGTAGATCCACACCTTCACGCCAATGCGGCCAAAGGTGGTGGCAGCCTCAGCGAAGCCGTAGTCAATGTCGGCACGCAGGGTCTGCAGGGGAATAGTACCCTCGTGATAGTGCTCGCTGCCGGCGATCTCGCGGCCACCCAGGCGGCCGGAGCAGTTGCACTTGATGCCCTTGGCGCCGGCGCGCATGGCGCGGCCCATGGCATTCTTCATGGCGCGGCGGTGAGAAATACGCTTCTCCAGCTGAGCGGCGATGTTCTCGGCCACGAGCGGCGATGTTCTCGGCCACAAGCTGGGCGTCCATATCGGGGTTGCGGACCTCAACGATGTTCAGCTTCACGGTCTTGCCGATGAGCTTCTCAACGCTCTTGCGATACTCCTCGATCTGCGTGCCGCCCTTGCCGATGACCACGCCGGGACGGGCCACATGCAGGTAAATGGTGACAACCTCGCTGCTGCGCTCGATCTCGATCTTGGAGACACCGGCTGCATACAGGAGCTTCTTCAGGTACACGCGGATCTTGTGATCCTCTACCAGGAGGTCGCCTACCTTCTCATTGCTGGCATACCAACGGGAATCCCAGTCTTTGATGACGCCCACGCGGAAGCCGTGGGGATTAATTTTCTGTCCCATAAAACTGTCTCCCTCCCTTACTCTTTCTCAGCGACGGCCAGCGTCACATGAGAGGTTCTCTTGTTGATGCGATAAGCACGGCCCTGCGCCCGGGGCATCATTCTCTTGAGAATGGGGCCGGGAGTGGCGAACACCTGGGTGACCACCAGCTTTTCGGGATCCATGTTGAAGTTGTTCTCTGCGTTGGCGCAGGCGCTCTTGAGCAGCTTCACCAGGGGCTCGGAGGCCGCCTTGGGGGTCTGCATCAGAATGGCCATGGCCGTCTTGGCATCCTTGCCGCGGATCAGATCGCAGACGATCTGGACCTTGCGGGGAGAGATGCGGACATATCTCAAATAGGCTTTAGCTTCCATTGTATTCTGCATCCTCCTTCTTACTTAGACTTTGCGTGGCCGCGGAAAGTGCGGGTGGGAGCGAACTCACCCAGCTTGTGACCCACCATATCCTCCTGGATATATACGGGCACATGGCGGCGGCCATCATGCACTGCGATGGTGTGACCCACGAATGCGGGGAAGATGGTGGAGCTGCGGCTCCAGGTCTTCAGCACATTCTTCTCGCCCTTTGCGTTCATCTCTTCGACCCGCTTGAGAAGCTCCGGGGCAACATACGGGCCTTTTTTAATAGATCTGCTCATATTCTCTTGCCTCCCTTACTTCACATTACGACGCTTGACAATGAACTTGTCGGTGGGGTTCTTCTTCTTGCGGGTCTTGTAACCCATAGCAGGCTTGCCCCAAGGAGTGACAGGGCCGGGACGACCCACGGGGGACTTTGGTCGCAGGGGTTCATGACGGAGCCGCGGACGGTGGGACGCCAACCCATGTGACGCTTGCGTCCGGCCTTACCGATCTGCACATTCTCGTGCTCCAGGTTACCCACCTGGCCGATGCAGGCCTTGCAGTTGGTGCGGATGATGCGCACCTCGCCGGAGGGCATACGGACCTGGGCGTTGTCGCCCTCCTTAGCCATCAGCTGGGCATAGGCACCGGCGGAGCGAACCAGCTGGGCGCCGCGGCCGGGATGCATCTCGATGTTGTGAATGACAGTACCAACGGGGATGTTGGCGATGGGCAGGCAGTTGCCGGGCTTAATGTCGGCAGCGGCGGAGGAGAGGACCTTGTCCCCGGCCTTCAGGCCCACGGGAGCGATGATGTAACGCTTCTCGCCATCCTCATACTGCACCAGCGCGATGTTGGCGCTGCGGTTGGGATCGTACTCCAGCTGCAGGACAGTGGCTTCCATGTCCATCTTGTCGCGCTTGAAGTCGATGATACGGTACTTGCGCTTCTCGCCGCCGCCGCGATGACGGACGGTGATGCGGCCATAGCTATTGCGACCAGCATTCTTCTTCAGGACCTCGGTCAGGCTTGCCTCGGGCTTGGCGTGCTTGTTGATGCCGTCGAAGCCGTTGACAGTCATGTGTCTGCGGGAGGGTGTGGTCGGCTTAAAGGTTTTAATAGACATTCTTTACACTCCTTCCGTTATCAGACCATACCTTCGAAGAACTCGATGGTCTTGGAATCCTTGGTCAGCTGGACATAGGCTTTCTTCCAGCTCTTGCGCTTGCCGGGACGGCCGGCGCCCAGGCGCTTGGCCTTGCCATCGTAGTTGATGGTGTTGACCTTTGCCACCTTCACGCCGAAGATCTTCTCCACGGCGTCCTTGATCTCGATCTTGCCGGCGGTGGGAGCTACCTCGAAGACATACTTCTTCTCGCCGGTAGCAGCCATGGAGCGCTCGGTGATGATGGGGCGAATAATGATGTCGTATACGTTAGCCATTATGCGAACACCTCCTCGATTACTGCGAGGGCTTCCTTGTCGATGACCAGGTACTTGGCCTTGAGAATGTCATAGACATTGATCAGGTTGGCCATAGCGGTCTCCACGCCGGGGATGTTGCGGGCGGACTTAACGATGATCTCATCCTTGGCAGGAGTGACCACCAGAGCCTTGCCCTCTGCCTTAACGGCGCCCAGGAAGGTGCGGAAGTCCTTGGTCTTGATAGCGTCCATCTTGATGGAATCCACCACGATGATCTCGCCTGCGGCTGCCTTGGCGGACAG